>JBDKKX010000295.1:0-7026 GCA_039795795.1 Bacteroidota bacterium
ATTCTTGCGAAAATTAGAACCTTTGAGACCTTCTGTGACTTGTGGGATACGATTACAGAATTTATACTACTTAATTTCTTATTTTTAAAGCAATTACGCATTAATTATTTACCAACTCAGTAGAATACTCGTCCGATAATTAATAATTTTTGACCATTCTTGTTTTTAAACACGATTTCCAAATCTTCATTGTAACGCACGCCCATCAAATCTTGTGGGAAACCTTCATATTGGGTGGGCTGCAGGGTCACACCATTCACACATACATCACAAGTTCCCACATTTTTAAGCGTGAAAAATTTAAAGTTTCGCAATGGAAACACTTTATTTTCTACGATTTCTACTAATTTTATTGTTTGTTGGTTCATGCAGCTTCCAATGGTAATGATTTAATCAGGTGTAAAATGGAGGGATCTTTCTCCACGAAAAGAATTATCTTATTCAACATCGCTTCTTTATTTTCATCGGGCATGTTTTTAGTAATCAAGTCATCCAATCGGGCGTATGAAGATAATTCCACTACTTTTGCCTCCGCAGGAGGAACGGTTTGTTGAGTCGTCTGATGCGCGGCTTGTTGATGCGGTTGATGCGGTTGTTTGTGAATCCCTTGAATAGCTCCTATCAAAGAGTTTCCAAGTACAAAAACCCCATTCATTGCCGTGTGAAGGACTCGAATCGCCTCCGTTCCTGCCGTTGGCGAAGATTCAATACTTTTCGCAATAGAGCCAAATATCCCATTAATGCCGTTGATTTTAGATTTTTCCTCATTTTCCCACTTGAGCTTTTCCAACTCAAGGTGCTTTGCCAAAGGAAATTCGTTTATGCCTGCAATATTAGCGGGTTGTGTGGGTGAAAACGGGTTTAAATCCAAACCAATACCAACCGATTCATGTCCCTTGGGTACAAGAAACCGAATCCAAAAGAGTCCCCCTGCTCCAAAAGATTCCATAAACCTTTTTAATTGAGTCCATGCAAATTCATGCGAATCGGCATCGGAATAATAGAGCCTTTTCCCTTTGTCATCCGTCTCTGTGACCTCTACTTTTTTGTAGTTTTTGTGGGTTGGAAGGTCAAACCAATAGTTTAAACCTTCCAAACTCGTAATGTATCCGCTTTTCGGCATACCTTAAAGAGTGAAAAATGTGAAAAATATGGTGTAATCGGTGTCAAATTCCTTCAACACAGATACATTTGTATCCATAGAAAGGCTTTGTAATTCTACTGGAACGTACAACATATTCGCAGGATTTACCAATCGTTCCAATGGAAGTGTAAAAGCTTTTGATCTCTGGGTTGTCCAAGCCTCAAAAAAAGCACTGTTGACGTGTTTAAAAGGCAACATTTTACCGCCTAATCCATCGGATTCATCTTGACCGCGCCCAATTGTCGCAATCATGCCCACAATGCGCGTTTTGCACAAGTGTTCATCCAAAGTCAAGGTGATTTTAGTAGTCCGCGCCTTAATCGTGGCGCGAACTACGTGAGAACTTACAATTTTTTGTGGTAACATTATCTAAGCTAATTCGTCTGGTGAATTAAAACCAAAGACCTCCGCCACAACAACCAAACGATAGTTGATTGATTCAATGCCTTTGTCGTCAAATCCCACAAATGCCTCTCTAAAATCTTCAAAAGGCGTAATTTCAATTTTGTCACTGTTGCCGCCTACAAACGTACCAGGCGTGTACATCGGCACAAAGCCGCGCGAAGTAGATGCAAGATGCTCTTCAGGTTTGAACCGATACCCTGATAACGTGGTTTTGGGCAAACGAACACCCGTAGCGTTCACAATTGCAATGAAGCCGCCATCGTAAAATGCGCGGATGCCGTTGGATGTAGAAATACCGTCTTTTTCGCCTGGAAAGGCATAATCGTAACTGTATTTCGCACTAATGGGCAACCATTTTTCTCCCACTTTCGCTTCACGTTGGAACGAGACACGCATAGCCAAAGCGCGAAACTTATCATTGCGCCCTACTTGAATATTGCCGTCCTTGCTCTCGCCTTGAATCGGCATCGTCAAAACCGATTTTTTAGGCGTGATCACATCCTTGATTCTTAGCGTGTATTGGGTTGCAATTTTTTTGCATTCGCGTTGAAATCTTTGCCGTTCCGCTTCAAATAATAATTCGTTGTACATTACTTTCGTAAAAATTTGTTCTAAAACTGTTTTAAATTTGGTTTAAGGAAGGCATTTGTGCGGGCGCTTGCGCGCCCAACGGATACGAACTTCCTAAAAAACTACCAATATTCGGCAAGCCATTAATGCCCGCCGCGTCCGCAAATGCTTTCGATAAGGATTTGGTGACATAAACCCCGCCGCGGGTGCCAGTTCCCACAACGAAGCCATCCACGAAACCGCCCGCCCAGTCTGGAGGCAAGGCATACCGCAACGCGATACTCAAAATCACTTCTGCGCCCGCTAAAAAACCGACATATTTCTTATCCGCATCTATTTTGAGTGCCGCCATATTCGCAAGCATGTACCCCAATGAAGTACCGCCGCCGAATTTGGTGGCTTTCCAAAACTGATTCTTAATCCAATCTTCCGATTTTGACAAATCTGCCGCGCCGCCGTATGCGTTACCAATATTTGCGTTGCCGCCGCAACCACAACCTTTACTCATAGTGTTTATTTGTTTGAATGTCCAAATAAAGTGTTAAAAATCAATGCTTTCTGCGATTAATCAGTGTAAACACAAGTTTTGCCAGTAGATGCATCCGTTTTAGTGCGCACGGTTTTCCCATTTGCTTTGTGGCGTTTTTTAGCCGCTTCTGCATTTTCTTTGGATTCGTGGCAAGATGCTTTTGTAAGCGTTTTGCCTTCCACCGTCATCGTGCCTGCAATACCGCGCACTCGGGTTGTTTTAGGTTTTGTAGCTTTTTTTGCTTTAGTCATTTTTAAAAATTGATTATTTACTAAGATAATATGCACCGCCCCCAACAACCGCCGTCACGCCTACGCCTACAGCAACTTTTTGGAGCAATTGCTTCTTTTGGGCATCCGCTTCCGCTTTAGCCTTTGCTTCGTCCGCTTTTCGTCGAGCTTCGTCCGCTTTTCGTTTTTTATCGGCTTCGGTTTCCGTATTGTTGTTGCTGCTCCCGCCCCCGTCAAGCCAATCTTCTCCCACAGCATTCCAAGCATCTGCAAGAACCTTTTGAGAATAGCCAAATGCAGTGGGTTCTTTGCCCTGACAAGTTTGAATAATGCCCGCCGCCGCCGTTGCGGATATAAAAATGATCACTGCAATACATATCAGGGTAATCGGATCGCCGATGTGTTCCGCAGCATCCGCTTCAGCCTGCGTTTTGAAACCAGGATGATACGAATTGGATTTGAGTACCCCAATCGCTTGTTCAGGCGTTAAAACCCCAATGTTTTTCTTAGCGGTTGCACGCCCAACGCCCAATGTTGTCCAAAGTCTAAGATTCGATTGACTTAATTTCGTGTGAAACGATAATTCGCTAAACATCCGTTGATGGTCCGCAATCTTCATTTTCGTCTGAAACTTGGTTGTTGCATCATTTGACAACGAGCTTTGTGGCTCGAATAAATACAACCATTTGGGACATCCCTGCTCAAGATGGTCGTTGACCATCCGTTTTATTTCATTCTCCTCAATCATTCGACGTTGACACTCATCGTAACCCTTTAAATCACTACCAGTAACATATTGGCTTAAATTTGAATCCCAATGTCCTTGATTGCTAAGATAGCCTTTGCATTGCTCCAAAGTGTTATCTATCTGAATTAAAGGATCCTCTCCGCCTCGAATGGAAGTGCGTTTTACAAACTCTAAAATGCCGCCCGCAGGCGTTGCGCGGGATTTCGCTTGAGCAATTGCGCGCGCAAAATACATTGTCCCGTCGCCCAAACCCCTAAAATACGAAGTAGATGTGCCCCCATGAAGCCCTTTGTAAAGGGCATCGTTTATCATTTCAATCCCTTTTTTAAGGTTTTGAGTGTTTGGATGCTCTGGATGCGCGCCGAGCAACAACAACGCATATTCTCGACGCAGGTGCAAATCGAGTTCGCCGTCCGTCATTCGGCTATAATTTAAAAAATTGCTTTTAGGAACAGCTTCAATGCCCCGTAACAATGCAATGCCTTTTGACATAATATTTCGCCTTTTAGTGATGTTCCCTACTTCTTTTCCATAAATCGCACCTGGTACTGCGTCCAAAGGCAAAAGTCGTCCATCGCTCAAGATTGCTACTGGGTAAACATGTGTGTAATCATCCCCATCATAACCTACATATGGTATAAACTTTTGATACCATTTGCCCTCAATAACGAATTGGTCGTAACAGTGAAGCTCTTACAATCCGCTTCGCCATCTTGTATCACTCGATTTGCCTTGCGGACGCGTTCGTAACCTAATTTATCCGCAACGTATTTAATATTGCTTCGCATGAATTCCCAAATATTTTGACAAGTTTCGATTTCCGAACCGCCTTTTAATTGGGCTGCTAACTTTTTTACCGTACAATGTTCTGATTCTTCTTCATCCGCTATATGAATAACTGCTATGATTTTATCTACTTCTAACTCGTTGTAAATAATATCTTCCGTGTAAAGGGGCTTATCCACCCATTGACGCGCTTGCTCTAAGCTGATGTTCATGCAAAAATCTTATTGAATGGAATTCGGAGATTGGATACAAATACATTGCCTTCGATTTTAGCGTCCAATCCTGATAAATTGCCCGTTTTGAGTTGATTTACAACATCGACCCCATTACTGAGCGCGAAAAGTCCAAGATTCACCCAATTCGGGCGCAAAAACAACGCAATAGGATGCGTCGAATGCGCAGCAATCGTCACAACTTGATTTTCTGTAATATCAATAATTTTATTGCCTATCACATAGAATCCCGCAGTAAGACCCGTCAAAGTAATCGGTGCCGCTGTGATATTAGAAACCGGTAAATCTACCTGAATGATGCCGTCGTGGATGTTGATTTTGGGTGTGCCGATTTGAAGTCCTCCTTTTGACATATTGTAGTAATTGTATGCCAACCAGCCGCCGTAACCCAATCCTGCGATGCCTGTTGTCCAAAGAAGTGTTTTCCCCCAGTTGATGTCCATGATGTGTTTGGTTGTAGATTAAAAATTGTAAGACGGTTTTTAACGGTGAAGGAATATTTTCAAGAACTAAGCGGTATTAGCTCCACAATGCTGATCCCTAATTTAAGCCTATGAAAACGTAGAAGGTTTACAAGGCACACCGTTTTTCAATATTGCCCCATTCTCGCCCCACTGCAGCAAGACATTCCAAAATGTTTCCCGTTAAAAACCATGCTCTCAAACAACTATTGAGAGTGTCTTACAATAATCAAAGAGGGTAACTGCGCTTGCCTAAATTGCAAGAATCAAGCGTCTTATGCGTTCCCGTTTAATGATGCAAAGTTACGCCTTATCCCAATGGGCTTTTTAGCATGCGCACAATGCTATACCATAAGTATTTTAAATATCTATTCCAGTTCATCTTTTAGATATTCATAGATAAATAAAGTCTGTTTTCGATTGAAAACTTTAATCCGATTGTATTCCGACCGAGTCAATCCCATTTTTTGAAGGATTTCATCTGAGAAATAATCTCTACCGAGTTTAAAAGGGTATGTTCGGTGGTCATCGGCAGAGACCAAACATAATCTGCGGGCTAGTTCACCCTTGCTAATCAGGGTTGGGAGTGTTGAGGGCGTTGAGAGATGCATTGACATTGAAGTTACGTATTTTATTTTACACCATTTTTTTGCAAAGTAAGAATCTATTTGCCCGCAAATTTAAGGTTCTGTATTCAAAAAATGATATATATTATATTTTCATTACCAAAGTAAGCCGTAAACTAAGGTGGAAACTAAACTGAATTTTTAAGGTATTTTCAAGATTTTGTACAAGGCATTGATTTTCAAACCTTTACAAAATGGAAAAGTAAGGTGAAAACTAAGCTGAAAACTATATCCCACATACTACAATGGTCACTACTTGCGCAATGACCATTGGAAGGCTAATTTTAGATTAAAAGCGTGTAATTATCCGCGTCTTCTTTCATCAATTGGCTTTTCAACGATTCCTTAATGAATAACTCACCGGGATATATCATCGCCAACGGATATTTAACAGTTTTAAAATAGGTACGGATTCGTCTATTGAATTCCACTTTGGGGATAGACGCATCGTCTTGAAATATTGCCTGAAGCGTTTTTCGCGCGCCGTCTTTTACGATAGCATGAAACGTCGTGGATAACCTTTGTTCGTCGAAGGGCTTTAACATTGAAATTGAAATTGAGTGAAGAAATTTTTTGAACCACAAATATATTGCCTTCACAAAGGTACTTTTAGTTTTTATATGGTTTTTACGATAAAACATATTTAAAATACAAAACATAATTGCATCCTGCAAATGTCTTTAAATTCGCACTTGATATTTTATTCATCATCAAATGCTATCTTATGACTGATAAAAAATTAAAAAAACGGGTGCGCCAATCATTGTCCGAATGGTCCAAAAAGGACATCGATGAGTTTGTCAAGAAAAAGTTGCGACTAAAAATAACTCAACCAATAGACCCAGACGAGACCCCATTGGGTATCTTTTCAGAATGCTCTGACTTCGGGGAATCTTAAAAAAAATTTCTTTATCCTTCTTTTGTGTTTTCTTTTCTTTTCCTTTTGTGAATGCATTCCGTAACATCGGAATGCATTTTTTTTTGGAGAAAATCCAGCAAACATAAGTTCGATAATCGTTTCTCTCCTTTAGGTATATTGTTTTTTTTTATTTGTTTGAAAAGCTATTTTGAACTCGAAAATAAAGAATATTGTTTTTGTTTTAATTATAAGTAGAATGAGATAAAAATAGAGGGGGTAGGCGTTTTTTGGCAAAAGTACCAAAAAGGGGCAAAAAAGGGCAAAAAAACGCTATAACTCATTGATTATCAATGATTTAAATTTTGCCAAAACCTCAAATCGTTGATAATCAATGTTTTACGTAAAAAACGGCTTAAAAAAGGCTCATAACTTATT
>JBDKKX010000296.1:0-6962 GCA_039795795.1 Bacteroidota bacterium
GAAAGGCAAGGTCACTTGAAATTGCATGGCTTGACCTGTGGTCGCAGGATTGGATTTAGGCGAAGTGGGATTGCCATAAGGTCCATCGGGTCCGTGATTCAACAATTGAATTTTTTGCCCTGCGTATTTTGCAAAATCAATGATAATTTCGGCGCGTTCGCCCGGTGCCAAACTTAATTTTGTTTTTTCGGCAGGTTTATTCAATTTGCCTAAATCGGTAGCGATTTGCATAAACGAACCACCATTCGATAAAGCAAATTCATACACCCGAGCATCCGACGCATTCACGAAACGCAATCGATATTGACGCGGCTCCACTTTCATATAAGGCCAAATCATCCCATTGACCAAGATAAAATCCCCAAAAAATTCAGGTAATCCACTGGGGTGCTTGGCAGTAGTATTGATAGGCGCGTCCGATGGGTAATATTTTTCTCCATTTTCATAAAACAATTTGTCTTGAAATATTAATTCACGGTCATAATCGCCGTTTGGCAAATTTAAAGCCTTGTCATTGGCATCCGTCAGTTTGTAAAAGCCAATCAATCCCGCATAAACATTCAAACGCGTCAAACCTAACGTGTGGTCATGATACCAAAGATTTGCACCTTCTTGGTCATTTTGATAATTATAAACTTTTTGTTTAAATCCAGCTCCTGTTTCTGCATAATTGGAGGTGTACCAAGCTTCGGGACCGCCATCACTCGCAGATTCGCTATGTCCGCCGTGCAAATGCGTCACGGTCGGAATGCCGAGATTGGGTTTTGCGGCATGGTAGCTCGTATCCACAGGCAATAAATGGATTTGAGGCAAGTTATTGCGCCATTCCACTTGGACAGGCACACCACTTTTTGCAAGCAAGGTCGGACCTGGGTATGTCGGCGAACCCGCTAAACCATATCCCCAAACAGTTGTTTGTAAAGGTTTTTGCGTAGTTGAGTCTATTAAGCCCAGCCATTGTTTGGTTTCCGCCATTTCAAGGACATTGACGCGGGAACCACTCAATCGAATTTGATTGAGTTTTGGAACGGAATTCTGAAACTTTGGATGGGTCGTTGCATTCAACGGTTTCATTTGGGCATAGAAAGTACTTGCCGTACTCAATAGCACAGTGGATAATAGAAAATGCTTCATCTCGGATGCTTACTTTGGTTAAAAAAAAGGTAAAACAATGACTGTGCACGCGCCTTCCAGCTCGGAAGAAGATGCAAATACCTTCATTTATTTACATAATAAATGGAATAATTTTAAATATATAAAAATATTTATACTTGTTTAATTAATATAAATGGCTATAAATCAATGATTTATGAATATAATTCCAAACCGAGCGCAAAAGTAAACAGGTTTTACAACAATCCAACTCATTTCTGAGGAAATCGCAAAAAATACCTAATCATTACTACTTAATGAGATTTTTTCAATATTTTTTTTATCCTGTACTAAAAAAAAATTAAACAATCGTTTAATTTTTATGTTTAAACGTTTGTTTAATTTAAACAAGTGTTTAACTTTGCGCCGTTAAATGAAATGTTTTATTTTGGAACACATAGGAACATAGGACACATAGATTTTTTTAAACTTTGGAACACATAGGAACATAGGACACATAGATTTTTTAAATTCTTGATAGTCCAAGTTTAAAAAAATCTATGTGTCCTATGTTCCTATGTGTTCCAAAGTTTAAAAAAATCTATGTGTCCTATGTTCCTATGTGTTCCAAAAATTAAATCAAAAAATCATGGCATTTCTTAAAAAAGTTAAAAATAGCGAGAGCTTAGATACTCGCGCATTGATTTTAAAAACCGCTTTGAAGTTGTTTGCGGAACAAGGTTTTGAAGCGGTTTCCATCCGTTCGATTGCCAAAGCGTCCGATACGAATATTGCATTGGTTTCTTATTATTTTGGTTCTAAGGAGAAGTTGTATGAAACGATTCTGGAAGATAAGATTCCTCAAATGCGTGTTTTTTTACAATCTTTATTGGAAGACAAGGCTTTAAATAGTTGGGAAAAAGTGGATATAATTATTGATGTCTATCTTGACCGCGTTTTTCAACACCACGATTTTAATAAATTGGTGCTTCGGGAGATGTCCTTGATACAGCGTCCGAACCATGCGAATATCATTGTTCAACAAATTATGTTGAATTGGCGCATCATCATTGCGATTTTGGAAGCGGGGCAGGAAAATGGAGCGTTTCGGATGGAGGTGGATATTCGATTGACTTGGGCGAGTATTATGGGGACGATTTTTCAAATTGTGAATAATCCGACTTTGGCGTGTGCGATTGCGGGGGTGACGGATGAAGCAGCTTTATTGATGCCTGATTTTATTGAACGGGTTCGGATACATTTGAAAAGTTTGGTTCGGCGGCATTTGGCAAAATAAAATTTTAAAAAATCGAAAATACCTTTATGAAAAGTATGTATGCTCAACGAAATCCTTGGATTTTGTTTCTCTGGTTTTCGTTTGCAACGGTGGGCGCGGCGCAAACGCGGTTGCTGACTTTGGACGATGCGGTGCGTTTGGGCATGGAGCAAAGTCGTCAATTGAAGTTGTCGAATAGCAAATTGGAGGTGGCGCGCCTCAAAATTAAGCAATATTGGCTCGCTTTGGTGCCGAATGTCACGGTGAACAGCGCGTATTCGCGGTTGAGTGATAATATTGAACCGTATAAATTTCGGATTCCTGTCAATGGGACGGTGCTGGAACAGACGTTTAATCCGCAGGTTTTGAATCAATTTTCTAATAAATTGTCGGTGCAACAGGTTTTATTTTCGGGTTTTCGGGTGATTAATTTTTATAAATCGGCGGAAATTTTGGAAAAAGCAGTCGCATTGGACGTGGAAAAAGAAAAAGTGGATGTTAAAAATAATATCATTATCGCGGTTTTGAATTTGTACAAAATCCAACAAACGCGTCGGGCGTTGGATTCGCAAATCTATGTTTTGAAAAACCGTCAAAATGATGTTAAAAATTTTGTCAAACAAGGGACTGTCCTTGAAAATGATTGGTTGAAAGTAGATTTAGCCCTCACGCAGGTCGAAACGGCGCAACAGGAGTTGGATCATCATATTGCGATTGCTCAATTTGCGTTGGCGACTTTATTGGGTTTGCCCGATTCGGAAACGGTGGTTTTGGATGAAAAATCGTTGTTTGTCACTCACGAGCCGTTGGATTTGAATGCGTATTTGAATGCGGCGGCAAGTGCGCGATTGGATTTGGCGGCTTTGGAACAACGGCGTTTGGTTTCCAATAAAATGTTGGATATAGCGAAAGGCGGTAATATGCCGACGATTTCGGCGGGTGCGAATGCGTATTATAATAATCCGAATCAACGGGTTTTTCCGCAAACGGATGCTTTTAAAGGGACTTGGGATATTGGGTTGTCGCTTTCGTGGAATTTGACGACGCTTTACACGAATCCGTTGTTGGTTCAAGAAGCGCAAATAAATGTAGCGCAAGTCGGTTTGCAGCGCGAGCAATTGAATGAAGGCGTTCGGACAGAAGTAGCGACGGCATTTTATAATTTCAAAACGGGGGTGAGTAAAGCGGCGTTTTCGCAAAAATCAATTGCGCAAGCCATTGAAAATCAGCGAATTACAAAAAATCGGTATGCGGCTCAGGTGGCTCCTTTGAGCGAATTGTTGGAAGCAGATTTTTTGCTTTTCCAAAACCTTATTTATGACATCGCGGGCAAGACGGAAACAGAAATCGCTTATTATAAGTTGATGAAAGCGGTGGGGAAGTAGGGCATTTGAATTAGGATTAAATGGGATTTCTTTGGGATTAAATGGGATTGATTTTTTTGGGATTTTGGGGATTCGTAGAGACGCGATTTATCGCGTCTTGCCCAACCGAATACCACATTTACCCTAGAAAGCCCCATTTGGCATTGGATTAGGCAAGACGCGATAAATCGCGTCTTGCCCAACCGAATACCACATTTACCCTAGAAAGCCCCATTCGGCATTGGATTAGGCAAGACGCGATAAATCGCGTCTCTACGAATCCCCAAAATCCCAAAAAATCAATCCCATTTAATCCCAAAGAAATCCCATTGAATCCTAATTCAAAGACCGCGATGCCCAACGGAAATCCCGCAAAACGACTTGATGTTCATGCGCTTCGGTGTTGTATCGCAGCCCATACTCATTCGCGTAAAGTCCCGATTGAGCAAATTTAGTCGCTTGGAGGATTGGATAATACCGACTTTTTGTATTCAAAATGTGTGCAAGCGTAATCATGGGCTCGTAAAAAGTGACTTTGCCATTGAGTGACCCGTAAATAAAGGTGCTGGTAAATCGCTCGCCATGAAATTCAGGACTCGCAGGATCCACCCAATGCATACCCATTTGAGGCACTGCCGCTTCTTGAACGTACGTCGCAGGTAAAAAGCCCGCAGGCGGATTTACGAAAAAACGGGGGTCATCGGGGATAATGGTCTGTCTATCCGCGCTGGTCGTGTTGTAAAAATGAATGTCAAAGTGAGGCACCGTGTAAATATTCATCGGCGGATGCCCTTCTTGCGCAAAGGTTAAGTAAATGTGTTTGAGGTGCGTCGGAGCGGCTTCGTCGGGAATCGCTAAAACAACTGCCGCTTCATGCGGCAACTGCACCAAAGCGGCTTCGGAAAAAGCCATTCCGACTTCTTCCACCGTTTGATGCCCTTTGTAGTTGCTCATTTTGACAAAAGCACGTACTGTTCCTTGACCGAGCACCTGTTTGCGACCATAAATAAGGGTAATTTTGCGATAACTGCGTTGGTTATCCGTTAATGAAGCCGTTTGTTCGCTGCCGTCTGTTGAAACGACGCGTTGTTGGAGGTCTGTTCCAGAAATGGCAACTTCTTTTTGGCACTGGGTAAAACCAAAAAGGGCAGTCATCGCTGCCAGAAGTCGAATGTTTGTTTTCATTACAAAATGGTTGAAATAAAAAATTATAAATATTGGGTTCTAATTATTTCTATTTTGTTAGGACAAATTAACATATAATTTTTAACAAAAGCAAATCTTTTTTTTAAAATTATATTTATTTTTTATTTTTATACCTTTGATTATCAAATATTTAATTTAATTTATAGTTAAATTTAACAAATATTTTAAATAAAATTTTACATCTTTTTAAGCATCAATTATTTAAAAAAAATCATGGCTGAAAATAAATCTAAAATCGTTCGCCCGATTATTTTGAGTGCAGTTTTATTGACTGCGGGTTATTTTGGTTACAACAAGGTGAGTTATATGCTCCACAACGAGGATACTGAAAATTCTCAACTCGAATCGAATATTATTCCCGTATTGCCTAAAATTGGAGGTTGGGTGACGGAAGTGTTGGTGAAGGACAATCAAATGGTGAAAGCGGGGGATACGTTGGCTAAAATGGATGACCGCGACCTTAGAATTCGGGTGCAACAAGCGGAAGTGGCGTTGAAAAATGCGGAAGCGAATGTTGCGCTCATCGCAAGCAACTCGACGACGGCAACAGCACAAGTCAATACGAGTGATGCTTCGTTGCAAGCGCAAACCGCAGGCATTGAAACGGCGAATGCGCAAATTGCGACGGCAAATGCAACTGTCGAAGCAGCGAAAATCCGCGTTTGGAAAGCGACGCAGGATTTTAATCGTTTTAAAACGCTTTTTGAACAAAAATCGATTCCTGCACAGCAGTTTGATGCGGCAAAGGCGGAAAAAGAGGCAGCAGATGCGGCTGTGGAGGTCGCGCAACGACAAGTCAGTACGGCACAAGCGGGTTTGACGGTGGTTCAAAAGCAAACGGGCATCGGCGAAGCGCAAAAATCGGCGGCGAAAACGCAGGTAAATTCAGTTTCAAAGCAGGTTGACCTTGCGAAAACGGTCGTCGAGCAACGAAAAGCAGAATTGGAATTAGCCAAATTGCAATGGAGTTATGCGGTGGTGACGGCTCCGATGGCAGGGCAGATTTCCAAAAAAAGCATTCAAGTCGGACAACTTTTGAATGCAGGCGCGCCGATTTTGAATATTGTGGATAATCAAAATGTGTGGGTCGTTGCGAATTTCAAAGAAACGCAAATCGGTAACATGCAGGCGGGCGATAAAGTTCAAATCAAAGTGGATGCCTATAAAGGGGTTGAATTTCAAGGCACGATTGAAAGTTTTTCGGGTGCGACGGGGGCAAAATTCAGTTTATTGCCGCCCGATAACGCGACGGGCAATTTTGTGAAAGTAATTCAGCGCGTACCGACTAAAATTTTAATTGCAGACAATCATAATCCGAAAATGCCTTTGCGCGCAGGGATGAGCGTGAATGTTGTTGTACCCGTTCATTAATTGCGCCCTTACTAAAAAAAATCAATCATGGCAGCAAATGGTTTGGCAAAAGTCGTCATCGTCCTCACAACGATTACGGTAGCCATTATGGAATTATTAGATACGTCGATTATCAACGTTGCCTTATTCAATATGGCGGGCAGTCTCGGCGTGAATGTCGAAGATATGGCATGGGTCATTACTGCGTATAGCATTGCAAACGTGATCATTATACCCTTAACAGGCTTTTTAGCCGAATATTTTGGACGCAAAAATTATTATATAACGTCCATGATTTTATTCGTCTTATCGTCGTATGCGTGTGGGGCGGCGGGCAGTTTATGGTCGTTGGTTTTTTGGCGATTTATACAAGGCATTGGCGGCGGTGCACTCCTTTCGACCTCACAAGCTATCTTATTCGAGGCTTTTGAACCCAAAGACAGAGCCATTGCAGGTGGGATTTTTGGCATGGGAGTCGTGATGGGACCCACTTTGGGACCCACTGTCGGCGGTTGGGTGATAGAAAAATTAGATTGGCCCTGGATTTTTTACATCAATTTGCCCATTGGCATCCTCGCAACGATTTTGGCAATCAATTTCGTACCCAGAAAAGCAGGTGAAGGCACGAATAAAGCCAATATTTCCATTGATTATATCGGAATTGCCTTATTAGC
>JBDKKX010000297.1:0-6949 GCA_039795795.1 Bacteroidota bacterium
CACATAGTTTTTTTTTATTTATTGATAATCAATAAATAAAAAAAAACTATGTGTTCTATGTTCCTATGTGTTCCAAAAACCTATGTGTTCTATGTTCCTATGTGTTCCAAAAAAAATCCATCAGTTTGTGCCAAAAGTACCTGAGCCAAATTTATCCATTAAAACTAAATTATATAAATTACTTTTTTTTATTAAAATAATAATCATTTGATTTTTTTTATTAATCATTTAAAATTTAAATTTATAAAAAACGAAAAATATACGAAAAATGCACTCAAACAAAAGATTCAATTAAGAAACCGTTCAAAAAATTTTGTGCAAACAACAATTCGTCATAACTTCGCTTCATATTAAAACTTTCTTTTTTACAACCAGTCACGAATCCATCATGCGACCAAGCATTCACGTTGTTTTAGCAATTATTTTTATTTTGTTTGCCCTCGTGCAATACAACGACCCAGACCCATACATTTGGATACCTATTTATGGTGCAGTTGCTGCGGTTTGCGTTCTGAACCACCAAAAAAAGTATTATCCACCCATTATTTTAGCGATTCTCGGTATTTTGAGCATTTATTGGATGACCTATATTCCAAACTTTATCCAATGGTTCAAAGAGGGTATGCCTTCTATCACGGGCACCATGAAAGCTGAAACGCCTTTTATAGAACTTATCAGAGAATTTTTCGGCTTATTATTGGCAATGTTGACGTTGGTTTACGAATTTAAGGTTGCTAATAAAGCGATAAACGATAAATAATGGATTCATTATTTATCATTCACCATTCATCAGTATTAAATTTTTTTATGAAAAAAAACTTCATCCTAAGCGGCGCGCTGATTTTAAGTGCGTTCAACGCTTTTGCACAAGAGGACTTGACCAAACCGCAAACCACAGAAGTTTGGGAACCTCAACCTAAAATTGTTACGCCTGCTGCGGATAATGCTGCCGCGCCTTCCGATGCCATTGTCTTGTTTGACGGCAAGAGTTTCGCGGAATGGGAAACGTTGAAAGGTAATGCGGTTGAGTGGAAGTTAAAGGATGGTGCGATGACCGTTGCGGGCGGTAAAGGCAACATCAAAACTAAAAAAACGTTTGGCGATTGCCAATTACACGTTGAATGGCGTTCGCCGATGGAACCCGATTCTTTAAAAGGACAGGCTAAAGGCAATAGTGGTGTTTTTTTCCAACAACGGTATGAAATTCAGGTTTTGAACAATTATCAAAACAAAACTTATGCAAATGGGCAAGCTACGGCGGTCTATAAACAGCATATTCCCTTGGCGAATGCCTGCCGCAAACCGGGCGAATGGCAAACGTATGATATTGTTTTTACCGCGCCGCGTTTTCGGAAGAATGGTTCGTTGGAGCGTCCTGCGTATGTTACCGTGATGCACAATGGCATTATTACTCAAAATCATGTCGAATTGCAAGGTACAACGGAGTATATTGGTACGCCGCAGTATAAAATGCACGGTAATGCGCCGATTGAGTTGCAAGATCATGGCAATGCGGTCAGTTATCGCAATATTTGGATTAGAGAACTTTAATCGTAGTACGTTGGAATTTGGATTAAATGGGATTTTTTTAAGATTAAATAGGATTGATTTTTTTAGGATTGATTGGATTGTAGGTATTTTTGGGGAGAATTGTGGTACGAATGGGTGTACGGATGCAACGGATTTCACGGATTCGTACGGATTTTTTTTAATCTCAATATATATTGTTTCAAGCAAAAAATAAAAATCCGTACGAATCCGTGAAATCCGTTGCATCCGTACATCTGTTCGTATCGTAATTTTCCAAAACAAAAATATCTACGCTTACAATCCAGTAAATCCCCAAAAATCAATCCTATTTAAACTTAAAAAAATCCCATTTAATCCCAATTCCAACGTACCATAATCAGCAAAATGAAAAATGAAAAATAAATTTTACTTAATTTTCTTCGCAACTTTCATTATTTCAAGCAGTTGCAATAATGAAAAGGATGCGTTCGCTGCTTTACGTGGACATGCGCCTTGGGTTTTTCGCTCTGTTTTGGACAATATGCCGCGCATGGTGACGCTTGCGTTATCGAAAGACGTTTGGGCGGCTTATCGGACGGACAGTTGTGCGATTTATAAAATTTGGAAAGGCAGTGTCAATTTAGATGGCGCGGTTTACACGACCGTTCACGGTCCGCAACCGAGTGCGATTGGAGATGCTTTTTTTGTGAATCAGCATCATCAACCTTGGATTTTGGTTCAAAATGGTCAAAATATCATTCCAAGTGTCCAATATCGCGGGCATCAGTTCGATAAACAGGGGCATGTTGAATTGCAATATGAGTTGAAAACGCCACAGGGCAAAACCATTCAAGTCAAAGAACGGCCTGAATTGATTTTAGGGCATGACCACGAAGTAGATGGTTTTGAACGCCGTTTTTCAACCTCGGAGGTGCCCGAAGGAATGACCGTTGTTTTGTTAACGAATATCAGTTCGGTGCATTCCGGCGCGCAAGTTACGACCGTAGGCGGCAGTTTTAAATCTGAATCTACTACGCCGCGCCAAGTTGCGGGTTTGCAAGCAGTGGATTTAGAAGGCAAATTGACCTTGAAAAGCAACGGCTCAACCACTTTTTCAACTATTTTTACGAAAGAACCGATGGTTATTTCTGAAAATAAGGTCATTGGCAGGAGTTCCGACCTTGAAAGACCGATTGGGGCGCAATTGATTGACCGAAATGATTGTAAAAGTTGCCATAATGAGCAAGTCAAAACCGTCGGTCCTGCTTATTTAGAAATCGCTCAACGGTATCCGAATAATGAAGTTTCGGTCAAAACGCTGACTTCAAAAGTGCAAAAAGGCGGTGCAGGCGTTTGGGGACAAACAGCAATGACTGCGCATCCGACTTTGAAGGAGGAAGACATTCGCAAAATGGTCGAATATGTTTTAAGTTTGGATAATGATACCGAAGGGCAATCTTCCAAAAAAGTTTCTGTTTCTCCCGCGATTGCGAATGCGAAGGAATCTATTAAAGGGGCGAACGATAATGATTATTTCCCAGGGGCAATTGTAAAAGTGTATCAATATCAAAAGATGTTGAACAAAATGGCAGATGCGGATAATGAAGCGAAAATGGAGCCTGTTTATGCGGGCATTGCGCCTTCGATTCACATTGAGCCTCAAGATTTTAAGAATTTGGAGGCAAATTTTGCGATGACGATTACGGGTTATCTCAAAATTCCAAAAACGAATAATTATACTTTTCGGGTGTATTCGGATGATGGTT
This sequence comes from Bacteroidota bacterium, assembly GCA_039795795.1. GTDB lineage: Bacteria > Bacteroidota > Bacteroidia > Chitinophagales > Saprospiraceae > JAAFJT01. The sequence continues at coordinate 3,276 of JBDKKX010000297.1, forward strand.
CGATTTTGTGGATTGATGAAAGTGAAGTCATCAATCACGATGGTTTGCATGGCGGCGACCCCAAAGATGGAGAATTATCCTTGAAAGAGGGATTGCATCCTTTTAAATTGCGTTATTTTCAAGGGCGCGGTGGAAAAGGGATTTCTTTTCAATGGCGTTCTTTTGATGATGGCGAATTTACGGTGATTCGTGCGCCCGATTTGCTGCATCGCAAGGATGAACAAGGGCAAGTTGCGGGTAAAACGCTTCCGATGGCGAATGTGAAGCGCATTCCGGGAGATAAATTTGCGTTGAAAGGCGTTCACCCATCGTACGATTTGACGCAAGCGCGTCCTGCGGATTTTGCACCGAAAGTCGGTGGTATGGATTTTTTGCCCGATGGACGGTTGGTGATTTCGACTTGGGACGAGGTCGGAGGGGTTTATATTTTGGATAATGTGGAGAAAGGGAATCCGAATCAAATTCGGGTGAAGCAAATTGCAGCAGGTTTGGCAGAACCTTTGGGTTTAAAAGTGGTGAATGGGCGCATTTATGTTTTGCAAAAACAAGAATTGACAGAATTAATAGATAAAGATGGCGATGAAATCATTGATGAATATCGAACGGTGTGTAATCAATGGAAGGTTTCTTCTAATTTCCATGAATTTGCGTTTGGTTTGGCGTACAAAGAAGGCTTTTTTTATGGGGCTTTGGCAACGGCGATTCTTCCAGGGGGCGCGAGTGCGAAACCGCAAATTCCAGATAGGGGTAAAGTTTTCAAGATTGCTCAGAAAGATGGTTCGTTAGAATTCATCGCGCAAGGGTTAAGAACACCCAATACAGTGGGCATTGGCGTTGATAATGAAATTTTTGTGAATGATAATCAAGGCGATTGGCTGCCTTCGTGTAAATTATTGCATGTGAAAAAAGGTGCTTTTTTCGGTTCGTACTCTGTGGATTCTGCTGGGACGGCGCATTTACCTGTGCAACAACCGGTGGTTTGGTTGCCGCAGGATGAAATTGGCAATTCTGCGAGTCAGATGACTTTTATCAATGATGGACTTTACAAGGGACAGATGATTCATGGAGAGGTGACGAATGGGGGTTTGAAACGGGTATTTGTGGAAAAAGTGAATGGCGATTATCAAGGTTGTGCATTTCATTTTTCGCAAGGTTTTGAGGCAGGCATCAATCGCTTGGTTTGGGGACCTGATGGCGCGTTATACGTAGGAGGTATTGGTTCGACGGGCAATTGGGGACATGATGGTGATAAATGGTTTGGTCTTCAACGGTTTAAATATAATGGAAAACCTGTTTTTGAACCGTTGGCGATTCGGGTTAAAACCAATGGTTTTGAACTTGAATTGACCGAACCCTTGCGGGAAGGAGACGGTTGGAATCCCGCCGATTATGAAATTAAACGTTGGTGGTATAAACCAACCAAAGATTACGGTGGTCCCAAAATGGAAGAAACAGAACTTAAACCATTGAGTATCCATGTTTCCGCAGACCGCAAAAAAGTATTTTTTGAGTTGGACGCAAAGGATATGAAGGAGCGTCATGTTTTTTATGTGCATATCAAAACACCTTTTATTTCGGATAAAGGTCATGAGTTATGGATTACGGAAGGTTTTTATACGATGAATGGCATTCCTCAAAATTTGGCAGGGTTTAAAACGAATCCGCCGCCTGCGATTGCTGCCAATACGTTGACTCCTGCGGAACAAAAAGCAGGTTGGAAATTGTTGTTCGACGGCAAAACCATAACGGGTTGGCGCAATTTTAATAAAAAAACCATTGGAAAGAGTTGGGTTATCGATGCAACGGAACAAGCCTTGCACCTCAAAGCGGAGCAAAAACCTGATGGCGGTTGGCAATCCACAGATGGGGGCGATATTATTACGGACAAAGCATATCAAAATTATGAATTGAGTTTGGATTGGAAACTTGCGCCTTGTGGCAATAGTGGGGTGATTTACAATGTGATAGAGCGACCTGATTTGAAATATGTGTGGGAAAGCGGTCCCGAAATGCAAGTTTTGGATAATGCTTGTCATCCCGATGCGAAAATTGAGAAACATCGTGCGGGCGATTTGTACGACATGATTGCTTGTAAATATGTTACGGTCAATCCGCAAGGGGAATGGAATCAAGCGCGTTTGATTATCAAAAATGGTCAAGTTGAACATTGGTTGAATGGCAGAATGGTCGTTTCGTTCCCTATCCACGACTCAAGTTGGAAACAAATGATTGCGAAAAGCAAATTTAAATCCATGCCGTTTTTTGGAACGGGGCGGAAAGGACATATTGCGTTGCAAGATCATGGCGATAAAGTTTGGTATCGCAATATTAAGATAAAAGAGTTTTAAAAAATGATTTTTTTTACGATATAATGTAGCTGTCTAAAAAGAAAAAATCAAAAAATATTATTCGGTTGCGATACGATTGGAACACAGATGACACGGATTTTACGGATTTTCACGGATTTTTTTGTAATTTATGCTGAGGTTTTAAGCATAAATTACAAAAAAATCCGCGAAAATCCGTAAAATCCGTGTCATCTGTGTTCCAATCGTATCGCAACCCAATTAAATTTTACCCTTTTAAGACAGCCAGATGCCTCCGCGCCATTCACGAAAAAAAATCTAAAGGCAATCGTTTCGTTTCATTCCCTAATTGTTCCTCAATGCTTTTCAAATCAATATTGAGCGCGACAACAGACAAATGGATTTCGCGCAACGACAGCGCGAGCGAAACAGATAACGAAAAAACACCCAATGAAAAAACATGTTGTGCCGTTTCAATGCGGTGTTCAAACACAAAAAACATACTAATCACGCATAAAAACAGCGAAAATGCGCCAAACCATTGCATATTCCGAATGATGTAAACCCGTCGGCGCAAATTTCGGATTTGCAACAGGATAGCATCTTCTGGTTTTTCTAAAAATTTTTCTTTCAAGCTGCGGATTAAATTGGCAATCGCCAAAAATCGATTCGTATATGCCAAGAGCAACAACGAAATCGCAGGAAATAAAACAGCTGGAGTGGTAATATTGAAATCGTTCATGCTTGTAAATATTAAATATTTATAACTTATTGTAATCCACGACGTTGTAATTCTTCCTTGATTAAAGCGTATTCTCGACTCATATCTCCTGTAACCGCCGTATTTTCCCGCGCTCGCCGAATTAAATAAGGCGTAACGTCTTGAACACTGCCATAAACAATATATTTTGCAACATTATAACCCATTGCCCCTAAATGAAATGTAATATTATCGCTCATGCCTTGCAATTGTGCAAACCAAAAATGAGGATGCTTTTTGGGAATATTCAAATCATTCATCCATTCCGTTTGTAATAAATTACTTTCCGCATTGTGCGACGCATTCATAAACGCCATTTTTTGCCCATTCTCAAGGCAGAAACGCAAACCTTCATTAAACATTTTATCCGTAGCCGCTTTATCAAGGTGAATTGGCGAAGGATAACCTAAATCTTCCGCCCGCGCTCGTTCTTTTTCCATGTACGCGCCGCGCACTAATTTTGCCCCTAAAATATATTTATTTTGTTGTGCCGTTTCAAAAGATGCTTGCAAAAATGCTAATTTATCCTGCCGATACAGTTGAAAAGTATTGAAAACCACTGCTTTATCTTTATTGTAACGCGCCATTAAAATAGTTGCCATTTTATC
>JBDKKX010000298.1:0-6936 GCA_039795795.1 Bacteroidota bacterium
GGATTAAATCGGATTGATTTTTTAGGATTTTTTAGGATTGGAATACTGCAAATCCTAAAAATCCTAAAAAATCAATCCGATTTAATCCCAAAAAAATCCCATTTAATCCAAATTCCAACGTACCACACAATTTGAATTACTTCTGAAAAATCATTTTAAAAAATGAAAAAAAATATCCTAATCCTCATTTGCTTTCTGATAACCGCGTCGCTTCGGGGGCAAACGCTCGAACAAGTCATAGAACGGTTGGAAAGGCAACGTTTTGAAGCGCAAGTCAAAAAAGATACGGCTTTTTTGGAAAAAATATTTGCGGACGATTTGGTATATATTCATGCCAGTGGCAAAAAAGATGACAAAACCAGTTATTTACAATCCATCAAAAATGGAAAAAGTGTATATGATAAAATTGACGTTGAGGCGATAACGGTGCGGATGTATGGCAAAGATAAAGTGGCGGTCGTGAACGGTGTTATCACTATCGTCAACGTGAATGCTACGCCTGCACACCTTCGTTATCTGGTAGTTTACAGTAAAAATGGTAAAAAAGGCTGGCAATTGAATTCATGGCAGTCTTTAAAGTTGGCTCAATAAGTATAAACAAAGTATAAACACCCTTTGGGTTGAAAACCTTCCAAAGGGTTTGATAATCAATGATTTATTTTTTTTTAAATTTTTAATATGTCAAAAGAAGTTCGTTTTTCGAGGAGTGCAGAGGAAGTAAAAACTTTTACCACTGCGCAATTGCGTCAAAATTTTTTAATCGAAAATATATTTCAAGCAGATAGCGTCTCTTGTACTTATTCGATGCAAGATAGATTTATCATTTTGGGAATCCAACCCGTTTCAAAATCGATACAACTGCCTGTTTTTCAACTACTTACAAAGGCTCATTTTTTCTTAGAACGGCGTGAAATCGGTATCATCAATGTTGGAGGCGCGGGTCGGATTGTGGTGGATGGAACGGTTTTCTCAATGCAAAACAAAGATGGTTTATATATTGGGCGCGGCAAAAAAGAAGTTTTTTTTGAAAGTTTAGACCCGCAACATCCTGCTCTTTTTTACGCAAATAGTTGTACTGCACATGCGGAATATCCTTCGGTGCATATCCAGAAAGCAGCCGTTCAACCCTTGGATATGGGCGATTTTGCTACCGCCAATAAACGGTTGATTTATCAATACATTATTCCAAATCGTTTAAAAACCTGTCAATTAGTCATGGGTTTTACGGAATTGCAATCGCCGAGCGTTTGGAATACGATACCACCGCATACGCATTTGCGTCGGAACGAAGTTTATTTTTACTTCGATGTGCCTGAAAATCAATTTGTAATGCACTTTATGGGCGCGCCGCAAGAAACCAAACATATAGTGGTGCGCAATCATCAAAGTGTTATTTCGCCAGAATGGTCGATTCATGCAGGGGCGGGTTCGGCGAGTTATAGTTTTATTTGGGCGATGGCGGGTGAAAATCAAGATTATACGGATATGGATAAAGTCGAATTAGACCAACTTTTATAATGGGTTGACAATTAATTAACCCTTTGGAAGGTTTCCAACCTTTCAAAGGGTATTTTTTTTTACGCTCTTAATGGATAATACCAATGAAATATTTTGATTTAACAGGCAAAATCGCGCTCGTAACAGGCTGCAAAAAAGGCATCGGAAAAGCGATGGCAGAAGCCTTAGCAGCAGCTGGAGCAGATATTATAGGCGTTTCGGCATCGTTGGAAGCCTCTGGTAGCGCAGTCGCGGCATCCGTAGAAAGGTTGGGACGCAAATTTTGGGCATATCAAGCCGATTTTTCAGACCGCGCCAGTTTATACGAATTTATCGAACAGGTTCAAAAAGATTTTACGACCATTGATATTTTGGTGAACAATGCAGGTACGATTTTGCGCGCGCCTGCCGCCGAACATCCCGACGAAATGTGGGATAATGTATTGAATGTCAATCTAAATGCTCCTTTTATACTCACCCGCGAAATCGGCAAAACGATGGTAGCGAGAGGCAAAGGCAAAGTTATTTTCACGGCTTCGTTGCTTACGTTTCAAGGCGGGATTCTGGTGCCGGGCTATGCGGCGAGTAAAGGGGCGGTCGGCAGTTTGGTCAAAGCCTTTGCGAATGAATGGGCATCGAAAGGGGTGAATGTCAATGCGATTGCGCCGGGATACATTGCGACAGATAATACGGAAGCCTTGCGCAAAGACCCGATTCGGGCAAAATCTATTTTAGACCGTATTCCCGCAGGGCGGTGGGGCGAAACGGAGGATTTCAAAGGCGCGACGATTTTTTTAGCGTCGGATGCGGCGAATTATGTACATGGTACGGTTTTGACGGTGGATGGCGGTTGGATGGGTAGATAATACGCCCTCCAAACGAGCACAAAGGCGCAGGTATTCAAAAAAATCAGTTGGGAACGTGAAATAAATAAAGTATCATTTTTAAAAAACCCGAAAAGAGAGAAAACAAAAATTTTTTGCAAAAAAATTTTTGTTTTCTCTCTGAGAAGACCCGCGAACGGGTCTTCTCAGAGAGAAAAAGAAATTTTTTTTGCAAAAAAATTTCTTTTTCTCTCTTTTCGGGATTTTTCAATTATGATACTTTATTTATTTCGCGTTCCTTGGATGAAATCTAAAGCTACTTTTTGCTAAATCCTTGTATTTTTAAATCTTAAATTAACAAAAATTCAACAATTCTCGTACATTTGGACTTTGATATGCTATCGTTCATCAATAATTGATACATGAGCCGACTGATTCAGATACCTATTATTTTTTTAACTTTACTGTTGGGTTGCACGAATGTCGCAAAACAGCCCGATGTGGTTAAGTCCGACGTTACTTCAAAGCCTGTGTTGGTGCCCAAATCGGCAGCGTCGCCTTCCAGTGCGCCGACCCAAATGGGTATAAATCCTGCTTTGCCTGCTGCTACGCAAAAAGAATCGGCTGGAAAGGCTGCATCTGACGTTTCGACTCCGCCTGCTGCAAGCAATACGCGGCTGCCCGTTCCAACGATAGACCGTACGGCACCTGACGTGTCCACCGATGCGCGGATTCCTGCAAAAGCGTTTAAAGTCTTAAAATATGTTCGAGCGAATGGGGTTGCGCCCGAGGGTTATGAAGGCGGGCGGCGATTTGGCAATTATGAAAAACTGTTGCCGCAACAAGATGAGCGTCGTCAGCGCATCAATTACCAAGAATGGGACGTGAATCCTAAAATTCAAGGTAAGAATCGGGGCGCGGAACGTTTGATTACATCTCCCGTTAAAGCCTATTACACAGGCGACCATTATCGAACTTTTATTGAAATGAAATAACTTAGGGAATGATGAATGGTGAATGATGAAGGATGAATGATGAATGATAAATGTTTGATTTTGTAATGAAGCATCAATGAATTACAAAATCAAACATTTATCATTCATCATTCATCATTCATCATTTATCATTCATTATTCACCATTAATTCCGTACATTCAAAATGTCCAACTTTAAAATTCTAAAACATGCGTACTCGCATAAATCGAGTGAAGGATTAGTTATCGTCGAAATAGACGGCAAAAAAAGTGCTACTACTCGTGATTTTTTTCGTCAAATTGCCAAACCATTGCATTTTCCAGAGTATTTTGGTGAAAATTTAGATGCTTTGTTTGATTTATTATGCGATTTGTCGTGGATGGACGATTTTAAAACAATTCATTTTGTTTTGAAATCGTATGATGATTTTTTATCCAAAGAAGATAAAAATACCCGTTGGGATATTCTTCATATTTTAAACGATGCCGCCACAGAGTGGAAAAATTTAAAAGGGCGCAAAAAAGTAAAAGTTGAAATCCATATCGAACCATCTGAAAGAGTGGTTAAAGATTTGGCAGATGCCGAATTGTAACCCAATCGTTGATTATCAACGGTTTATATTTAAAAATTTGAAAATTGGTGATACGATTGGAACACGGAGGACGCGGATTCGAGCAGATTTACGCGGATTTTTTGCTGAACTGGTGCTCGAATTCCAAGCAAAAATAAAAAAAAATCCGTGTAAAGCTGCTCGAATCCGCGTCCTCCGCGTTCCAATTGTATCACCAATTTTCCAACTTGTGGTAATTGGCTTTTTGTGTGTATCCGCGTCGCATCGGATTCAACAACCTTTTATGGCTTGGACGGAAGGGTATCACCTATCGCCTGTGGATTATTTGGGTGCCGTTGATTACAATTCGCCTCATACAGCATCTACGGCTTATTCCGTCAGTAATCGATGGGAATGGTTGAATGACAAAGAATTACAAATAGAAATTATTTGTCGTTTTTATCCACATTCGTCTTGGATGAAGGCGAATCCAACGCCAGAATTGTTGATACATGAGCAAAAGCATTTTGATTTAGGCGAAATCTATGCGCGCCAAATGCGTAAAAAATTGCAAACCGTAGCTTTAAATGCGGCAAATTGCAATCCAGAAGTGGAGCAAATTGTGAATGATACGCGGAATGATTGTTTCACGCGGCAACGGGCGTATGATGCAGCAACGGCACATGGGGTGAACGCAGCACAACAACAATTTTGGAATGAGTGGATTACCAAAGAGTTAAATGAATTGCAACTTTATGCAAATAAACAATTTTCTGTTTTTCCAAAATAAAAATGGAAGCAACGTACCTTGCCACGAATTACACGAATTTGCACGAATTTGCACGAATTATTCGTTCAAATTCGTGTAATTTGTGGCAAAATCAAAAAAATAACGCATTTTGTGGCATTTTTAAAACTAAAGCAACCATATATGAAAAAAACATTCCCTTTTCTAACCATTTGTATTACCCTTACTTGCATCCATTGTAAAAATCAAAAAGCCGCGCCTAAACCTAAATTAGATGTCGTGGTGGCGAATATTGACAGTACTATCAATCCCGCAGATGATTTTTTTGCCTTCGCCAATGGGGGCTGGTTGAAGCACAATCCGATTCCTGAAACCGAAAGTAATTGGGGGATTGATAACCTTGTCCAAGAGGATATTTTGGAAAAAGTCAAAAAAATTAGTAAAAATGCTGCATCCAATTATAATCCAGCAGGTTCTAATGGACAAAAAATTGGTGATTTTTGGGCAGCAGGGATGGATTCGGTTGGCATTGAAAAAGCAGGTTTAACGCCCTTGAAACCCGAATTGGATAAAATCCATGCCATTAAAAATATTCAAGATGTTTTGAATTTGGCGGCACAATGGCATACTTACAATATTGCGACTATTTTTAATATAAACATCTATCAAGACCTTAAAAATAGTGAACAATACGCACTGTATCTCGGTCAAGGCGGGTTGGGTTTGCCCGATAGGGATTATTATATTGAAAAGAAAAATGATTCGATTCGCTTGCAATATGGGCAACATATAGCGCATATCTTGAAATTAGCGGGTGATTCGGCGACAACCGTGCATCATAAAGCAGCAGTTATTTTGAAATTGGAAACGGCTTTGGCGCAATCTTCGCGTCGTTTAGAAGCCTTGCGCGACCCGCAAAAAAATTATAATAAATTGACTGTCAAAGGTTTACAGGCTTTAACACCAACTATAAAATGGTCGGAATGGTTCAAAAGCATGAATATCAAAGTGGATACAGTCATCGTTGGACAGCCCGAATTTTTTAGGACAGTGGAATCCTTATTGACCACTACGCCGATAGAAGATTGGAAAAGTTATTTGCGTTGGCAATTGATGACTCAATTATCGAATAGATTGCCGATGGCTTTTGAACAAGCGGATTTTAATTTTTATGAAAAGGTGTTGGCGGGCAAAAAAACAATGAAACCGCGTTGGAAACGGGTTTTGCAAGCGCAAGAAATGCTCCTTGGAGATGCGTTAGGGCAACTTTTCGTCAAGAATTTTTTCAACGAAAATGCTAAAAAACGCTATAACACGATGACAGACAATATTATAGCTGCTTTTCGGGAACGCATTAAATCGTCTAATTGGATGTCGGCAACCACTCAAAAAAAAGCATTGAATAAACTTTCAAAAGTCGTCAAAAAAGTGGGCTATCCCGATAAGTGGAAGGATTTTTCAAGCATGAATATTGATAGGTCTTCTTATTTGAAGAATACTTTAAATGCGGGGAAATGGTGGTTTGATTACCAAGCAGGCAAATTGGGCAAACCTGTGGATCGCACCGAGTGGGTGATGACTCCGCAAACGTATAGTGCTTATTACAATGCGAGCAATAATGAAATTGTCTTGCCTGCTGCGATTTTCTTGATTCCGGGTTATGCTGATGAGGAGATTGATGATGCCGTCGCGTATGGTTATGGCGGCGCGAGTACGATTGGGCATGAAATCACGCATGGTTTTGATGATCAAGGTCGGCAATTTGACGAAAAAGGCAATCTTACGAATTGGTGGACTCCTGCGGATGAAACGCAATTTAAAAATAAAGCGCAAAATTTAGTGCATCAATTTAATGATTATGTTGCAGTGGATACGATTCATGTGCGCGGACAAGCGTGTTTGGGCGAGAATATTGCCGATTTAGGAGGCGTTGTTTTAGGTTTTGAGGCGTTCAAAAAAACGGAGCAATTTACTAAAAACGAAAAATTATTGGGTTACAATCCTGACCAACGATATTTTATGGGGTACGCGCTGGGTTGGATGACACAGGCGCGTCCCGAAAAATTGAAATTGCAAACCATGACGGATGTGCATGCACCTGCTTTTTTGCGCGTGAATGGTCCATTTTCCAATGTTTTAGAATTTTACAATGCGTTCAACGTGCAGCCGACGAATAAAATGTATCGACATAAACCCGATAGAGTGGTGATTTGGTAAACGGTTGGAAGTTGGAATTCGGATTAAATGGGATTTTTTTGGGATTAAATGGGATTGATTTTTTAGGATTTTTGGGATTTTAATTCACATTGCAATCCCAAAAATCCTAAAAAATCAATCCCATT
>JBDKKX010000299.1:0-6919 GCA_039795795.1 Bacteroidota bacterium
AAGTAGATAAATCTGCTGTAAACCAACGATTTGTAGCAGTCCAACCTGTCCAATTGTCTCCATTCGTGGCATCATACAGCTTTTCAAGTGCACGAAATTCTGCCAAATAACTGCTATCCAAGCCCGCAGGGAAAGGACGTGGTGCTTGTGCTGCTGCCGTTCCCGCGCCCAAACTGCTCAAACACAGCAGCCAAATGCGCCATTGTTGTCTAATAAAATTGTTTTTCATCCTTGAATGATTTTAAAAAATAAAAAAAAGGTTCTTAGGAAGCAGACCGCAACAGTCCCCACCCGTAAATATGGTTTCAATAAAAATTTTCCTGTTTGAACTTGCTTAACCGTTTGGTTTGTTAAAATTCAAATATGTTTTATTCACAACTATATCAACTGTTCTGCTTTAATAAAGTGACAACTATGATGCAATTATTTTTATTTTTTTTAAAAAAAGTTTTTCAAGAGGACTTAAAACAAAAAAAGCTGCTCCCCTCAAAGCGAAACCGCCTTCCCATTTCAACCCTCAGACACTCCATAGATTGCCCGTTATCTATATATCGTCATTTTATCAACATAATGACATATTTCATATAATTTTTTTTAAATTATTTTAAAACGATACATCTCATAACCCTAAACTCCTTTGAATTCAAAAAGTGCTAACTATTTTCATATTTTTTTATATTCTTTAAAAATAAATATTTTATAAGCGTTTAAAAAAATCCACAAAACCAACCCCGATAGAGTGGCATAACCAATCAAAAACATATATCTTTGTATTAAAAAAGGAGGTTCCATATGTCTGAAATCCGATTAACGATTCCTGACGAACATTTAAGTTCGTTTTTGAGCTACTTAGAGACCATAACGTACATCAAAGTAGAACAAGTGCGCCCCCCAAAAAAGCGGCGACCAACTGCAAAATCGGCTACTGCCCGCGTCTTGCAAAGTTTGGCATGGAATGATCCCTTGCGCCAAGCCATTAAACCGATTCGCCCCCAAGTGAGTCTGGAAACGCTCGTGCAAGAACAGCATTACACAGGCACGGATTGGCAAAAACTCAAAAAAATAGCGAAAGACTTAGCGATTCCAGAACCGATAGAGGTGTTATGGGCGCAATTAAAAGCATAAAAGATGAAAAATTTCCTATTGGATACCAATATTTTACTCTTGTTATTGCGGGAGGATCCGCGTTGGGAAAGTTTGGAAACCTTGCAAAAAGGCATTTCCAAACAAGAAATTGTTTTAGGATATTTTCCAGACTATCACCGCGCTTATACGGAATATGCGGTTTCTTAAAAAGAACGCGGATGGCACTGATTTTGCAGATTTACAAGGGGAATAAAAAATTCCTGTCTTAGTATAAGACAAAAAAGTGTAGAGCGAATGGGAACACGGATGACACGGATTTTACGAATTTACACGGATTTTTTGGAATTTAGGCTTTAAATTTAGCATAAACTCCAAAAAAATCCGCGTAAATTCGTAAAATCTGCGTCCTCCGTGTTCCCATTCGCTCTACACCTTTTTTTTTGTTCCGTACTAAGGCGTTGTTTCAAACGATTTCCATGCTTGTAATAATTTTTGGTTTTCAACAGCAGTGCCAACCGTGATGCGTAAACAGTCTTCACATAACAAAATATTGGAACGATTTCGCACAATAATTCCGTTTTTAACTAAAAATGAATATAAATCATTGGCATTTTGGGTTTTAACCAATAAAAAATTGGCATCACTGGGGTAAATCTTTTCCACAGATGCTTCTTTTTTTAAAGCATTTTCCAAAAGGGTACGTTGTTTTAAAATTGCTTGAATTTTTTTATTTGTTTTTTCCACTTGCGTAAGTGCTTGAATCGCTGCTTTTTGAGTCAATTGATTGACATTGTAAGGGGGTTTAACCTTGTTCATCAAATCAATAATCGCCCGACTCGCAAATGCCATGCCCAAACGAATGCCTGCTAATCCCCATGCTTTGGAAAAAGTTTGCATCACCACCAAATTAGGATATTTTTCTAACAGCGATAAACAAGACGGTTGTTTAGAAAAATCAATATAAGCTTCATCAATGGCTACGATGCCTGAAAATTGTTCTACCAACGTTTGAATGGTTTCCCATTGAATCGCATTTCCTGTCGGGTTATTGGGGCTGCATAAGAATAAAATTTTAGAATGAGCATTCATATTGCTCAATATTGCATGAATATTAGGTTGGAAATCACTGTTTAATGCAATTTTTTTGACTGCAACATCTGCCGTATCCGCGCTCACCTCGTACATCCCATAAGTCGGCGGCAAGGTGATAATATGGTCTATACGCGGCTCACAAAACACGCGCACTAAGACATCAATGACTTCATCACTCCCATTTCCTGTAAAAATTTGTTCGACAGGCATGTTTTTTTGTTTTGAAATCAACGCTTTGACGGAAAGGGCTAACGGGTCAGGATACCGATTCAAACCGTTATTGAAAGGATTTTCATTCGCATCTAAAAAAACACTTGCTTCGCCTTTGAACTCATCTCGGGCAGAAGAATAAGGTTTTAATGCAAGGATATTTTTTCTAACTAATTGATTTATAATCATTTTTGAATTAGAGTTAATGTTATTTAATATTTGGAAACACATAGGTTCATAGGAAACATAGTTTATTTGGAAACACATAGGTTCATAGGGAACATAGCGTATTGTATTGAAAACCAATATGCTATGTTCCCTATGAACCTATGTGTTTCCAAATAAACGATGTTTCCTATGAACCTATGTGTTTTATTTTACAAAAAGACGGATTTTAACAGCTTCTGCGTGTGCTTGCAACTGTTCATTTTCTGCCATGCAAATAACCGTTGATGAAATATTTTTTAAACCTTCTTGCGTAAGCGATTGAAATGTAATCTTTTTGACAAAGCTATCCAAGGAAACGCCGCCTGCCACTCGTGCAAAACCATTCGTCGGCAACGTGTGATTCGTTCCCGAAGCATAATCCCCCACCGATTCAGGCGTGTAATGCCCCATGAAAACAGAACCTGCATTCACCACTTGTTCCGCTAAAATGGCTGCATTTTGAGTTGCCAAAATCAAATGTTCTGGCGCGTATTCATTAGAAATTGCCATTGCTTCCGCGTAATCTTGGGCAATAATGGCAATACTATGTTCCAACGCTTGTTTTGCAATCACTTGTCGAGGCAATTTTTTCAATTGATTATCAATGCTTTGCAATGTTTTTTGTAAAAAATCATTGCTCAAAGCAATTAAAACCACTTGGCTATCAATACCATGTTCGGCTTGTGAAAGCAAATCGGATGCGACAAAATCTGGATTGGCAGTATCATCCGCAATCACTAAAACTTCGGACGGACCCGCAGGCATATCTATCGCAACGCCTTGATTCGCAACGAATTGTTTGGCACAAGTGACATATTGGTTGCCTGGTCCGAAAATTTTGTAAACTTTTGGAACACTTTCAGTCCCATAAGCCATTGCGCCAATCGCTTGAATGCCTCCGATTTTAAAAATATTTGTAATACCAATCAACTGTGCAGCATACAAAATCGCAGGATGAATCGTCCCATCCGCAGCAGGCGGCGTACATAAGACAATTTGTTTACAACCCGCCATCACCGCAGGAATCCCCAACATCAAAACCGTCGAAAATAGGGGAGCGGTACCGCCCGGAATGTATAAACCAACGCGCTCAATTCCAACCGATTTTCGATAACAAACAACGCCTTTCATCGTTTCAACAAGGACGGGTTCATTTTTTTGAGTTTGATGAAACCGTGTAATATTCTGATAGGCTACCTGTATTGCAGCTTTTAATTCCGTACTAAGCGCACTTACTGCTTTTTTTATTTCGGCATCGCTTACTGAAAAATCATTTAACGTGCTTTTATCAAATTGGGCAGCATATTTTTGAACCGCTATATCGCCATTTCTTTGGATGTCTGATAAGATTTTTGAAACCGACTCAGTTAAATTTTTAGTTTCAAAAACGGGGCGTTTTAAGATGGACGCACGGATAGATGGACTTATATTTTTATAAATTTTCATTTTTTACTCCTTTTGCAAAGTGACTGTCTCAAAAGGGTGAAATTTAATTTTTAGACAAAATATTATTCGGTTGTGATACGAATGGAAGTACGGATTTCACCGATTTCACGGATTCCTACGGATTTTTTGTCCCCAAAATCCGTAGGAATCCGTGAAATCCGTACTTCCATTCGTATCACAACCGAATAATATTTTGTGATTTTTTCTTTTCAGACAGCACTTCGCATTTTTGCATTTAAACAATCATTTTTTCAATTGGAACGACCAAAATGCCTTGTGCACCTTTGCTTTTCAATTCATCAATTACATCCCAAAATTGTTCCTCATTTAAAACAGAATGGATTGCAGACCAACCTTTGGTCGCCAAAGGCACGACACTTGGGCTTTTCATACCGGGCAAAACACTGACAATATCATTAATGGACTCATTCGGCGCATTTAAAATAATATATTTGTTATTTCGAGCCGTCATCACAGCATTCAATCTAAACAATAATTTGTTTAAAATCTGAGTGCCTGCGGCATCAATTTTAGGATTTGCAATCATAACCGCCTCCGATTGCAACAAAATTTCCACTTCTCTCAAACCGTTACTCAACAATGTACTTCCAGAACTGACCAAATCACATATCGCGTCCGCTAACCCAATATTCGGCGCAATTTCAACCGAACCACTTATCGTATGAACTTCGGCTTTGATATGATTTGCGGACATAAAATTTTTCAATATATTCGGATAAGAAGTCGCAATTTTTTTACCGTTAAACCAATTCAACTGTTGATAATCCACATTTTTAGGGACGGCGAGCGAAAGCCGACAACGACCAAAATCTAATTTTTTAACCGTGTTGACCACAGCCCCACTTTCTACAACGACATTTTCACCCAAAATGCCTAAATCGGCTGTGCCATCTTCCACATATTGCGGAATATCGTCATCCCGAAGATAGAGAATATCCAATGGAAAATTAGAGGCGGAAGCTAACAGCGTTCCTTTACCATTATTTTTAAGTCGAATCCCGCACTCTTCGAGGAGCGCGTTAGAAACTTCACTAAGTCTGCCCGATTTTTGAACGGCAATACGCAAACGTTTTGTCATGATTTGTATGAAATGAATTGGTGTAATAAAAAAAAGAGGTTTATTCGGCAGCCCGAGTAAACCTCTTTTGATAATTGTTGAAAAATCGAATGCTTTATTTTTTCAAATATCAATATCGTTTGCTCGATGCCGTCGAACAAAGATGATGATGGATATTATTTAAATTTATAAACATTTTATAATCAATGATTTACAATAAATATTATTTGAAAAAATAAAAAATGCCCGTTTGTAAAGACGGGCATTTTGCGGTGGTATCTCGCGGAATCGAACCGCGGACACAAGGATTTTCAGTCCTTTGCTCTACCAACTGAGCTAAGATACCGCTTGTTGCTAATTGCGGTGCAAATGTACGATGGTTTTAAGGAAAGATGCAAATTTTTTTTCACTTTTTTTTTAAAAAAAATGAATTTTTTTTTGACCTACGATTTTTGCCACGAATTACACGAATTTGCACGAATGATGGGTGAAAATTCGTGTAATTCGTGGCAAAATTCACGACCCAATCATTTTGATTTTAACCAACCTGAAAAACCATTTTCTAAATGGACAATATCCGTAAAACCATGATTTTCAAGGAGTTGTGCTAATGCTTTTGCACTTCGTTTGCCACTTTGACAGTATAAAATGATCGGTTTATCCTTTTGAATTATCGGAATAAAATGCGTCAACAGGCTTAACGGCATCGAAATCGCGTTGGGAATAGCACCACTTTCAAACTCATGCGTTTCGCGCACATCTATCAATTGCAAATTTTCTTCGGTTTGCAATCTTTTTATCAACTGTTCAACGCTTATATTCCGATGATTATTTGGGACAACTGGCTTTATGCCACAAAAAATATCGTAATCCACTAATGCTGTAATGGGTGCAAGGTTTGGATTGATAGATACTTTCAAAACCCGCGTCATAAAACTCGCCGCATCAAATAAAAATAACCGTCCACTCAATGGTTCGCCCACCCCTGTCAAGACTTTAATTGCCTCACTTGCTTGAATGCTACCAATAATACCAGGCAAAACGCCCAATACGCCGCCTTCCGCACAATCGGGCACCATATCCGGTGGAGGCGGCTGTGGAAACAAATCGCGGTAATTTACGCCGCGCTGTCCATTCGATTGCGGATAATTGAAGACGGAAACCTGCCCTTCAAATCGGAAAATCGAACCATAAATATTGACTTTCCCTTTCAAAACACAAGCGTCATTCACTAAATATCGTGTTTGAAAATTATCCGTACCATCTGCTATAACATCATAGTTTTCAATGAGTTGTAAGGCATTGTATCTGGTTAATGCAACAGGATAAGCTATAATTTCAAGATGTGGATTTAATTCCATCAATTTACGCCGCGCCGTTTCTGCTTTGGATTTGCCGACATCTGCACTGTTATATAAAATTTGCCGTTGGAGATTTGTCACGTCCACTACATCGGGGTCGATAATGCCGATGCGCCCAACACCCGCCGCCGCAAGATATAACAACATCGGGCTACCCAATCCACCCGCACCGACTACGAGTACACTGCCTTTTTTTAATTTTAATTGACCTTCTAAACCTAATTCAGGCAGGGTTAAGTGGCGACCGTAACGCAATAATTCTGCTTGTGAAAGATTCATATTTTTATTTTAAAAAATATAGCAATATCTATCTTTTTTTTATTAAGTAATGTGGCGCGTTGGAATTAGGATTAAATGGGATTTTTTTAGGATTAAATAAGATTGATTTTTAGGATTTGTAGGATTTGGATTTCAATCCTACGAATCCTAAAAATCAATC
>JBDKKX010000300.1:0-6894 GCA_039795795.1 Bacteroidota bacterium
AATGGCAGCAGCCAACCTTGTTTATGAAACCGATATGCAAGTACATCCAGCGATTACGAGTTCCTTTGCGTTTGCGAACATCATCCAAAACACGACAAGTTGGGTTTCAGAAGGCGTTTATTTCGATATTTTTAACCTTTTTGATTACAAACCGAATTTAAAAATCAATATTTGCGACAGTAGCCAATCACACGCGCCTTTTTTCACAGGTCATTTGAATTTTATATCTGCTGGAATCCCTCATTTTTGGTTTTGTTACATTCGATTTCCAAAAACGAACACGATGGAACGGTTTCCAAAATTGGTTTATACACAAAGCATCGCCGTTTTTGCGAAACAATTAGAAGCTAAAATCGAAAATAATATTTTAAATATTCAAAATGTATTGTCAGTTGATTTTGAAATAGATGGAATTATTTTTAGGCAAATTGAGGAAGATTTAACCATACCGCGTTTTATGATGCCTTATTATGAGGGAATTAATGTTCAATCCGAAAATAAATTATGGCTGGGGATTTATCGGCGCAATGAAACTTTTTCGGTTCCATTTTTAATGGAAGTTTGTCAATTGTGTGAAGCCACTCAAATTGGAAATATTTGTATTACGAATTGGCGGAGTTTGATTATCAAAGATATTCCAAAATCGGATAGATTACAATGGGAAAAATTATTGGGTAAACACGGCATCAATGTTCGGCATGCGACCAATGAATTGAATTGGCAAACCGAAGATGATTCTGAAAAAGGTTTTAAAATAAAACAATATTTGGTAAAAGCATTTGATGAATGGGATGCACGGACGTATGGGCTGGTTTTTGCCGTTAAAACGAGGCATAAATCGGAAGTTTTTGGCTCGGTGATTATACGCCGAGAACCGTTGTTTCGAGTAGGCAAATATGAATTCGATTGTTTTGGATTATTGGGTTCGTATAATATTTTTTATTCAGAAGACTTTAATCCGCACACGCGCAAACGCAAAACTTTTAAAACAGGACTTTCGTTAGCGAGATTGCCCGAAGCGTTATTAAGTTTGGCGAAAAAGTATTATCGAGAATTGGCAATTGCAGATAAAAGATTGAAAATCAAAGTTATACAAGATAAAAAGGCAGCGCAATTTGTTGAACTGCACACGCGTTGTCGCGATTGTTGGACTGTTTTAGAACCGAAAACGACCATTTGCCCTACTTGTGAAGCAGTAACTGCTGATTTTGAACAGGTTGCCTTACCTCAATAGCTGTTGTTCGTTTTGGAAAATTGCGATGCGATGGAAACACAGATGAGACAGATTTTGCAGATTTACACGGATTTTTTTCGTTTTGCTTGGGTTCTGAGCATGAATTCCAAAAAAAAATTCGTGTAAATCTGTAAAATCTGTCTCATCTGTGTTTCCATCGCATCGCAATTTTCCAAAACATAAATTGCTCTATTTTTTTTGTTTTTCCAAATAAAATCATAAATTTGTCCCGACAAGTCTTTTCTATCAAAAACAGTTGAAATATAACGCATGTCTAAATCTTTACATGTTCCAACGATAGCCGTGTTAGCAGCAGAGGACAAAACGCCTGAAATTTTATTTTGGGTCGGTTGCGCAGGCAGTTTTGACGCTCGTGCGCAAAAAGTGACGGTTGCTTTTTGCAAAATTATGAATGAATGTAATATTGATTTTGCGATTTTGGGCAATGAGGAATCCTGTACAGGCGACCCTGCCCGACGCGCTGGCAATGAATTTCTATTCCAAATGAAGGCTTTACAAAATATTCAAACATTGAATATGTACGAAGTCAAAAAAATTGTAACAGCCTGTCCGCACTGTTTCAATACGTTGAAAAATGAATATCCTGCTTTGGGCGGTCATTATGAAGTCGTGCATCACACGCAATTTTTGCAACAATTGATTGCGGAGGGTCGATTGAAACTCAAAGGCGGTGGCGATTTCAATGGCAAACGGATTACTTATCACGATTCATGCTACATGGGACGTGCAAACGGCGTGTATGAAGCTCCGCGAGCGGTTTTGGCGGCTTTGGACATGGATTTAGTGGAGTTGAAACGCAGCAAAACCAATGGATTATGCTGTGGTGCGGGCGGCGCGCAGATGTTTAAAGAGGATGAACCCGGTCATAAACGCATTAATTTAGAACGTGCAGAGGAAATTTTGGCATCGGGCGCGAGTGCGGTCGTTGCAAATTGCCCGTTTTGTATCACGATGCTGCAAGATGGCATGAAGGCAAAAGACCGTCAAGACGATGTAATGGTTTATGATTTATCGGAAATGGTTTTGAAAAACATGAATTTTTAATGCTAAACCAGTTGAATTGAAGTCGTTTTGTCAATGAGTTGTTAACGCGTTGTGACGATTTGTAAAAACAATCGTCTTAAAATTGCATCTAAAAATGTCACAAATTTATACCCACCTTATAATTTCCCACGATAAAAATTTAAAGTTCCAAAAACCGATGGTTCCCTCGTGCCTTGCGTTCGGCGTAATGTAGCGAGGGTTTTTTATTTTGAATCAACGATTAGAATTAAAAATGAAAAGTATTTAAAATCAATTTTTTACGATTTAAAACCTTGAAAACAAACAAATTTTTTATGTTTTCAACAATAGATTTTTAAAACAAAACACTTGTTGCTAAAACAAAATTTATTTCTATATCAGTAATTTTGCTATTTATAATAACGCTTATTTCAGAAAAATAAATACAAAAAAAATTATTTTAAGGGTCTATTTTTTTTATAAAAATAGATTTACAATGTCACGATTTTAATAAAAATTAATTTTCCTGCTGCTCAAATCTACTGCATTCTTGTATCACGAATTGCAACAGACGAATCGTTCTAATTTTAACCAATACTCATTACAACGTCTCCCTCTCCGTCCCGTTGCGCTTGCACACTATGACGCTACTGTTTTGCAAAAATCCAGTACGCGCCTCTAAAACAGATAATTTTTATTCGGACTTTTTTTAACCAATTTAAAATCTTGTTTCGATTCACAATGAAAAAAATGCACATTCTTTACGCATTGCTTACCGTTTTGTTTGCAGCTACGAGCGCGAATGCTCAAATGATTATTACAGAATCATTTAAAGTGAACGCAGATTGTAATACGCCTGCTTGCAAAAAACATTTGGAAAAGTCGTTATCTGACAAAGGGATGAAAACGGCGGAATGGGACGCGGATACCCGTACATTGACGGTGACTTACGACCCTAAAAAAATTGACATGGCTGAAATCCGCAAAAAAGTAGATGCTGTGGTTGCAGAATCGGCTACTGCGGATAACAGAGGCAATAAAGCAGCACCAGTTACAGGGGACGGAAACAAAAAATAATGAATTTTTACAATTGTTATTGGTAATGGCTTGAAAGACAATTATATGCATCGAAACCATTTACTAATATAATAAGTGTTGAAATTCTGAAACAACTTGAAAACGGCTTCGGAGGGGCGACTCCAATATTTTGCATCGCGCCTCCGTTGCTCAAACACATATTCCACTCCATTTAATTTTTCAAAAAAAACAAAATCAAAAAAGCTGGGAAAATACTGTCCATTTAAAAAAATCAGTATTACTCACCCTACATTTTGTCGAGACGCATTCAATTTATTTAACATTTTTATATAAGTCAAACATAACCGTATTTTTTCTATGAAACAGCTAAAAATTATTGTTAGTTTAATCGTTTTCTTTTTTTGCGCGACTCAAATGCAAGCGCAACTTATTATTACTGAGTATATTAAAGTTAAAGATTTTAACTCAGGTCTTAGCCGTCAAGCCGTTGAAGATGCCATTTACAGTAAGGGCATTAAAGACGTGAAGTGGGACGAGGAGATTCAAATGTTCACCGTGACTTACGAGTGGCGCAAAACGACGTTGAGCGAAATTCGGGAAAAAGTTGAGAATTTGGTATCCAGTATGAGCCGTTTGGAGCATCAACCAGAATCCTTTGAGAAAATACAAGAACGCAAAATCCGCGCTTCTAAAGTAGAAACTGCTTCTAAATAAAACTATCCCACTATTCATAAAGTATTGATTTTCAACCCTAAAAAAGGTTGAAAAAGTTTTTCAGCTTAAAAAGGCAAATTGAGACCATGTTTCAATTTGCCTTTTTACTTTTTAGGTTGCCCCGAATTACACGAATTTGCACGAATTTTGTAAATTATGTTGCGAAAATTTGTGCAAATTCGTGTAATTCGGGGCAAAAGGCAGAACAATTTTTACTTTTGCACTTTTTTAATGATTTAAAATTTTAACATGCAGCCTTTAAATGCCGTTTCGCCGATTGATGGTCGGTATCATCGTCAGACCCAACCTTTGACGGAGTTTTTTTCCGAATATGCGTTAATTCGCTATCGTGTTTTCGTGGAGATTCAATATTTTATAGCATTATGTCATTTGCCATTGCCCCAATTGGCAGCTTTTGATGCACGAAAAATGGATGAATTGAACGATATAGCTGAAAATTTCAATATAGATGATGCTTTGATTATCAAGGAAATAGAGAAAATTACGAACCATGATGTTAAAGCCGTCGAGTATTTTTTGCGAGATGCTTTTGATAAATTAGGGTTGGAACATTTTAAAGAATTTATTCATTTTGGACTGACTTCGCAGGATGTGAATAATACGGCTGTGCCGTTGAGTACGATGCACGCGGTGGATAAATGTTATTTGCCTTTGGTGCGGCAGGTGCGGAATCAATTGAAAGATTTTGCGGATAAGTGGCAAGATGTGCCGATGTTAGCGCGGACGCATGGGCAACCTGCGTCTCCGACTTGGTTAGGAAAAGAGTTTATGGTTTTTGTGGAAAGGCTTGATAATCAATTATTTGCATTGGGTAAAATTTTTTTTCAAGCCAAATTTGGCGGTGCGACAGGTAATTTAAACGCGCATCATGTCACGTATCCGAATATTGATTGGAAAGCATTTGCAGATAAGTTTGTGTCGGAATATTTGGGGTTGGAACGACAAAAATATACGACTCAAATTGAACATTATGATAATTTGGCTGCTCTTTTTGACAATATGCGGCGCATTAATACGATTTTAATGGATTTGTGTCGGGATATTTGGTCTTATATTTCGGTGGAGTATTTTAAACAAAAAGTGGTGAAAGGAGAAGTCGGTTCATCTGCGATGCCACATAAAGTGAATCCGATTGATTTTGAAAATGCAGAGGGGAATTTGGGGTTGGCAAATGCGATTTTGGGTCATTTATCTGAAAAATTGCCGATTTCGCGCTTGCAACGGGACTTGACCGATTCTACTGTGTTGCGCAATATTGGTGTTCCGTTTGGGCATACGGTCATTGCGTTACAGTCGATTTTGAAAGGTTTAAACAAATTGTTGTTAAATGAGCAAAAATTATACGATGATTTAGAGGCAAATTGGGCAGTGGTGGCAGAGGCAATTCAGAGTATTTTGCGTCGAGAAAATTATGAAAATCCATATCAAGCCTTGAAAATGTTGACGCGAGGGCAGGAGCAAATTACCAAAACAACGTTGCATCGTTTTATTGATAATTTGGAGGTGAACGAAATGGTTAAAGCGGAATTGAAACGAATTTCGCCTCATAATTACACGGGTTTGAAATAAATGGCGCGTTGGAATTAGGATTAAATGGGATTTTTTTGGGATTAAATGGGATTGATTGATAGGATTCATGGGATTGTATCGTAAAAATCCTATGAATCCTATCAATCAATCCCATTTAATCCCAAAAAAATCCCATTTAATCCGAATTCCAACGCACCACATTATTCTAACACTTGAAAGGAATCCAAAAATTGATCCGCCGCCAAATTCATACTTTTATCCTTCATCGTCATCGTCTGAATCATGTAAAAACGGTTTTCCACCAAAAAACATTTTGATTTAATAAAAACGTTTCCTTGATTGTAACCAACGCGCCAAATTTTGCCTTTATGCACGCCGAGCAAAACATCACTTTCATATAATAATTTGCCTTTAACGCCAATTACTGAATTTTCTATGGTAACATTGAAAAATTCAGTGATTAATTCTGTGGAATCCTTCGGGAAAGTGCCTTGGGGATAATCTACATAATTGACAATATAAAAAACATTCTCTGGCTTTTGCTCCGTAGGCTTGAAAACAAAGGCGTGATAAGCCGATTCACCGATTGCCGTTTTCATTTTGGACACCTTTTCGACCAACTCGCCAGGGGCATTAATGCGAAATTTGCCTTCCAGATTCACTTGTTCTTTCCATGCCATCGTTTGAGCCGTTGCATTGGAAAGGATTAGAAAAGTGCAAAAAACAAATACATTTTTTTTTATCATTGAAAATTAATTTTTATACGAAATGAGGCACAAAACCGCCCTGAGTACAGCCCACCAAAGGGATAACGTTATCGCCATTCATCGTAATATCAATGCCATCGGTTTTTAACGCAAGCACTTGTTGATACCATTTAGACGCAAACGCTTTAGGTATTTCTTCCAAGTGAATCAAACAATGAAAACCGCCGCGTGTCCGAATCCATGTCGCGGGCAAATCCAACGCTTGCCGCAATGCTTGAATGCGATTTTCTGATATTTGGCTGTGGTCAATGTCAATATCCAAATCAAAAAAAAGTTTTTTAGAACAACTGGTTTGTAACGCAGACAACGCCACTTGATAAGGATTTAAGATTTGATTGGTCTGAATGCCATTCAATAATTCCTTCATCACCGTAAAATTGGCTTGGGTCAAACTGCGCGGATTCGGCGTGATGTAAACGCCCAAGGCTTCTACTGGAATCGGTTTTCCTTTATCCTTGTACACGCCATAAGCCACTTCCATTTGTTCTAATTTATTGACCAATGTTTTCTTATTTGCTTGAAAACGTTTAAGTTGCACTTGTGAAGAAATTGTAATACCTGTTGTTT
>JBDKKX010000301.1:0-6866 GCA_039795795.1 Bacteroidota bacterium
TTCTTGCGAAAATTAGAACCTTTGAGACCTTCTGTGACTTGTGGGATACGATTACAGAATTTATACTACTTAATTTCTTATTTTTAAAGCAATTACGCATTAATTATTTACCAACTCAGTAGAATAGCCACGAATTACACGAATTTTCACTAATAATTTGGTGAAAATTCGTGTAATTCGTGGCAAAATGGGTTAATTTTTTTATTACCTTTGCGAATGATTAACAATCAATGATTTATGCGTAAATTAGAAATGTCAGAATTGAACCGTTTAAGCGCGGATGCCTTCAAAGCGACTGAAAAATTACCCGTCACCATCGTATTAGACAACGTTCGTTCCGCTTTGAACGTTGGTTCTGCCTTTCGGACAGGCGATGCGTTTGCGGTGACAGAATTAATCTTATGTGGATTCACGGCACAACCGCCCCATCGAGAAATCTTAAAAACAGCACTTGGTTCCACCGAAAGTGTCCGATGGCGGCATTTTCAATCGACCGAAACGGCAATGCAAGCATTGCAAGCAGAAGGCTATTCCATTTACGCAGTGGAGCAAATAGAAAACAGTATTTCCTTACAAAATTTTGTCATAGATAAAAATGCCAAATATGCTTTGGTATTTGGGAATGAAGTAGAAGGCGTAAGCGATGAAGCGTTGAAATATGTGTTGGGCGCGCTCGAAATTCCACAATTTGGGACAAAGCATTCTTTGAATATTGCGGTAACAGTGGGGATAGTGACTTGGGAATTAGCGAAGCAATTTAAATATTAAAGGATGTGGTACGCTGGAATTAGGATTCAATGGGATTTTTTTGGGATTAAATAAGATTGATTTGTTGGGATTCATAGGATTGAAATCTTAAAATCCTATGAATCCCAACAAATCAATCTTATTTAATCCCAAAAAAATCCCATTAAATCCTAATTCCAGCGTATCGTAAAATTCCGTTTTAAATCGGTTCAAACAGAACAGGCATTACCAGTTGATTTTGAACCTGATTCAAATAATGTTCATTGATTTTAACCCCAAAAGTGGTCAACATTGTCATAAAAATAGTTTTTTTCGTCCCCGTTTTTTCCAAAAAAACATTTCTTTTGGATTGAAGGCTTTCCGCATATTTTTTATCAATGACAAAAGGGGTTGTAGAAAACTTCATTTCACAAAGGTTAATACAGCTATCTTGTCGGTCTATCAATAAATCAATTTGAACCCCCTTATCCCCATCTTTAGCGGCATAACGCCAAACCGATTGTTCGGTATAAATGCCCGAAATGCCCAATGCCTTCTTAATTTGCGGCAAATGTTTCATACAAATCTGTTCAAAAGCCAATCCACTCCAACTTTTCCACGATGGACTTGTAAATTTACTCATCCAAGTTCCTGCGCCAGTGGCTTTGCTTGCTTCAATAAACTTCAAATAAAACAAGGTGTATTCATCACATAATTTATAAATCATATCTTTGGAACTTTTCTGAAAAGGAATATAGGCGGTAATGAACCCCGATTCACTCAATTCATCCAATAACTTCGTCAAACTACCCCCTGTGGACAATTGACAAGCAGCCATTAATTCGTTACGAGTCATGCCAGAAGGTTTATTCGCAAGGATTTTGATAATGGCAATATGTTTATCCGCTGGTTCAAATAATGCTTCGTATAAACTTTTAAATTCATCTATTAAAAAGCCATCATTTGTAAAACACAATCTATCAATAATTTGAGTACTACTTTCGCCAGAGCGAATATTTTTAAGATAATGAGGAATCCCACCTGTTACCATATACAATTGTAATATTTGATAACGGTCTATATTGATATGTTTATTTTGGAGGAATAATTCCGTTTCATAAAGATTAAAGGGCATTAATCTCATCCGTCGAGTGATGCGATTATGCAATCCGCCTTTGTTGCGCACCACATTTTGAATCATCCAGGATGCCGCAGAGCCGCAAATCACGACGACTAAATGTGCTTTTTTAGAAGCCCAACTATTCCAAAAATGGTCAAATGCGGCTAAAAAATTAGATTTGGGCGTGTCTAACCAAGGGAATTCATCTAAAAAGAGCACTTGTTTACTATCGGTCGGTTGTTTTTCCAATAAATGGATAAGCATTCTAAATGCTTGAATCCAACTGCGCGGACGCGCCATGCCAATAGGCAATTTAAACATTTCAGTTAAAACCTCGCTGAAATTTTCCAATTGCTGTGCTAAATTTGCTTTGTTCAAGCCAGTTAATTCAAATACAATTTGTTTTTCATAAACATTGCGAATTAAATACGTTTTTCCGACGCGCCTGCGTCCATATAAGGCGATAAGTTCGGGGTCTGGCGAATTTAAAACCTCTGTTAAAAGGTTTATTTCAGATTGTCTTCCAATGATTTTCATAGTATTAAAAATTATATTTAGCCAAAAGTGGTGTAATAGAGGTCGTTTTGGCGACGTATAATTTTGTATATCTCGCCAAAAGTAGTACAAATATACCACTTTTGGCTGGATATAATGTTAAAATGAGTTTTTTATAAAAAAATGAAATATCCCAAAATCCACGCTATATTTGCAAAAAATCTTAGTACGTGACAAAAAGGCTTTTCATCACAGATTGAACAGATTCAACGAGATTTTCACAGATTTTTTTGAATTTTCAATGCTTAAAATCCAAAAAAATCTGTGAAAATCTCGTTGAATCTGTTCAATCTGTGCCGAAAAGTATTTTTGTCCCGTACTAAGGCAAAAAATAGAATTATGAAAAAATATTATGTACTTCTATGCGTGATTTGCACCAGCGTTATGTGCCAAACGCAAAAGCAAGATTTGGCGCAAAATAAAAAATTTGTGGAAGCAGCCGCGCTATTTAAACAATATTGCGCCAGTTGTCACGGGGCAGACGCGCCTGTTTTTGTGGATAGAGAGTGGAAACACGGCAGCACCAAAGCCGAATTAATCCGAAGTATTACAAGTGGTTATCCCGATGCAGGCATGCCCACTTGGGGCGCGACGCTCCAACCCGCACAAATCAATGAATTAGCCGATTACCTTGCCGTCGCTATGGAACATCGCAAATCTTTTGATTTCAAAGAAAAAAGCAGTTCCAATATTTTTACAGATGCATCGCAGTCTGTGAAGTTGGATACCATTGCCAAAGGCATTAACGCGCCTTGGGGGATGGCATATTTACCCGATGGCGACCTCTTATTTACCGACAAAGGGGGCGCGTTTTATCGAGTGGGGAAGCAGAGAGAAAAGCAATTAATTCAAGGAACCCCTGTGGTTTGGGCAGAAGGGCAAGGGGGCTTATTAGATGTTGAGCTGCATCCAAAATTTGCAGAAAATAAATTAATATACTTATCTTATTCAAAACCAATGGAATCCGCAGGGAAAGGGTACGCAACTACTGCCGTCCTGCGCGCAAAATTGGAGGGCATCCAGTTGTCTGAACAAAAAGATATTTTTATTGCGCAACCTGCGGTGAAAGCGCAATATCATTTTGGAAGCCGATTAGAATTTGATAAAAATGGATATTTGTACGTGACCGTCGGGGATAGGGGGCAACATGAGCCATTATTGCCTCAAAAATTGGACAATGATTGTGGCAAAGTGCATCGCATGATGGATGATGGAACGGTGCCCGCCGATAATCCATTCGTAAAAGTAGCAAATGCGAGAGGCACGATTTGGTCTTATGGTCATAGAAACCTGCAAGGCATGGCGATGAATCCCGAAACAGGTGAAATTTGGACGCATGAACACGGACCGCGCGGCGGCGATGAGGTGAATATTGCTCAAAAAGGTAAAAATTATGGTTGGCCCGTGATTAGTTATGGCATTAATTACAACGGAACGATTCTAACGCCGCTGACCAAACAAGAGGGCATGGAGCAACCGTTGACGTATTACGTGCCTTCGATTGCGCCTTGTGGAGCAACTTTTGTAACAGGCGACCATTATCCGACATGGAAAGGCAGTTTTTTGATAGGTTCTTTGCGATTTAAGTATTTGAATCGGTGTGTGGTGTCGGAGCATAAGATTATTGCGCAAGAACAGTTGTTGAAAAACATTGGTCGAGTTCGGTTTATCGAAATGGGACGCGATGGATACCTATATATAGGTGTAGAAAATCCGGGTTATATCTTTCGATTGATGCCTATTAAAAAATAATTTTCATCACAGATTGAACAGATTTAACGAGATTTTCACAGATTTTTTTTGATTTTCAACGTTAAAATCAAAAAAAAATCTGTGAAAATCTCGTTAAATCTGTTCAATCTGTGCAGAAAAGTATTTTTGTCATGTACTGAGAAAAATTAACTAAAAAAAACGATAAAAAAATTTGCAGGTATTGATTTTTAATGTATCTTTGCGGCGAAATCGGGATGGCTCCGTAGTTCAACGG
Organism: Bacteroidota bacterium; assembly: GCA_039795795.1. GTDB lineage: Bacteria > Bacteroidota > Bacteroidia > Chitinophagales > Saprospiraceae > JAAFJT01. The sequence goes on from JBDKKX010000301.1 coordinate 4,389, forward strand.
ATAGAATGAAAGTTTCCGGAACTTTAGATACAGGTTCGATTCCTGTCGGGGCTACTTACAAAAAGCGTAATCAATTGGTCATCAATTTTTTACGCTTTTTTGGTTTTAAGGCTGTTTTTGGGCGACGTAGTTCAACGGATAGAATAAGCGTTTCCTAAACGTTTGATTCGGGTTCGATTCCCGACGTTGCTACTAAAAGGGTGTAATTAGTTGTGAATCAATTAATTACACCCTTTTTATTTTTTAAGTAGTCATTGTTAGTTTGGAAAATTATGATATGAACGGATGTACGGATTATACGGATTTCACAGATTCGTACGGATTTTTTTTAATCCCAGTGCGTTGTTTTAGGCAAAAAAATAAAAAAATCCGTACGAATCTGTGAAATCCGTATAATCCGTACATCCGTTCGTATCGTAATTTTCCAAAGCAGAAATGGCTGTTTTCCAAACAAAAAATAGTACCCAACTGACTTATTTTTTGAATAAATGTGTACTTTTACAGCTCTAAAAAGAAAACTATGCAAAATATCATTCACAATCCGATTCAAAATGAAAAAAACTTACTCAAACTGATGCTTGATGCTTTTATTCCGTTGATTCAGAATTATTACAAACATATTTCAACCATTGATAAAGAAAAGGCGCGGAAAGAAAATTTTGTCGTCTTATTAACCATGCTTTTTGGGCAAGAGCCTGAAAATCAACTTGTTATACAACGTTTTGCTTCGGGTGCAGAAAAAACAATGCGCCAAATTCCGCTTAAAAATCGGGTGAAAACGGGTGCGGCGGATACTCAATTTGACCAAATTATCATCGAATTTGAACGCGACCTCTTGCTTAAATCCAAAAAAGCTGAAGCGCAAGCTCAATTAGTCGAATATTGGGCAAGCGATTTTAAAACAAATCGGGTTTACAATTATACGCTGATTGCTACGGATTGCATTCATTGGACGATTTACGCTCCACACCTCGACGCGGTTTTGAGTGCGTCGGACTGGTCTGTGGCAGATATTGAACTCAAAGAAGTACAATCATTCACGCTTGCACCCGACAATGCTGCTGATTTTTATCACTTTTTGAACCGTTTTTTGTTCAAATCGGAAAAAATCAAGGCAACATTGCAGCGCGTTCAAGAAGATTTTGGCGAATTTTCAACGACCTTCTTGCATTCGATGGCGATTTTGAAAAAACATTTTGAGTCTTGTAAAGCGTCGGGCGAATTGCAAGTGGCTTATCAACAATGGAAAAAGTTTTTATCTATCGCTTATGGCTCGTTTGAAGGCTCTGAAAATACTTATTTGATACATACGTATTTGAGTATTTTTTCTAAAATGTTGGCTTTCAATGTGTTAGAAGGTGGGCAATGGATGCCACAACTTGAAATAGAGCGGGTTATCACGGGTCAATATTTTGTTTCTAAGCATATTCAAAATTTTGTAGAAGATGATTTTTTCAATTGGGTTGCCAAAACACAACATTTGAATGCTTTGACGGATGTGTTTCGCACGATTGCGCAACAATTGGCTTTGTACGATTTCGAGGAGGTGCAGGAAGATATTTTAAAAGGCGTTTATCAAGAATTAATTGATTTGAAAACACGGCATTCGCTTGGAGAATATTACACGCCCGACTGGTTGTGTGAGAAAATTGTTCAAGATTGCGCCTTAAAAGCGGATTCGACAGTCCTTGACCCGTCTTGTGGGTCGGGTTCTTTTTTGTTAGCGACGGTTCGGGCTTTGAAAAAACGCTTTCCCGATATGACTGCTGACGCGCTTTTGCAACAAGTGAATGGGATTGATATTCATCCGTTGAGCGTTCAAATCGCTAAAACCAACTTATTGTTGGCAATTGGCAAGGATATTCAACATTTGAAACGACCTGTGGCAATGCAAATTTTCTTAGCGAACACGTTGTATTCGCCGAAAGGCGCGGTAGAATTGTTTGGTGCAGATTATCGGGTCGAAATTGACACCGAAAAGTTTAAAATTGCGCTTGCTGTTTTTGAAGATGACAAATTGTTTGATAAAGCGGTGCAAGTTGCAGATGATTTGGCGGAACTTTCCAAAGGGGAAATTGACCTTCCAATATCCGTTTTTACGAAAACGTTGCAACGACAACACGCGCAACCATTGCCAGATATAACTATTTTAGAACATTTTTATCGAATTTATCGGGCTTTAAAAGCGGCTAAAGAAGCCAAAAGAGATTCTATTTGGCGTTTTATTTTGCAAAACACGTATAAACCCTATTTTTTTCAGAAAAAATTTGATTTTGTAGTCGGCAATCCGCCTTGGTTGACTTACGCAGATGTCAAAAATGTGGAATATCAATTGCGTTTGCGCGAAATAGCGACGCAATACCGCGTGATGCCTAAAAAAATAGCTGATTTTCCGCATTTGGAAATTGCGGCGATTTTTTTAGCCTATTGTGCTTCCAATTTTCTGCGCAAAGGCGGGAAAATTGCATTTGTATTACC
>JBDKKX010000302.1:0-6849 GCA_039795795.1 Bacteroidota bacterium
CATCCTAATTCAAAAAATCGCTAAAAATGCGGAAGAGCCAAAGTTTTTAGTTCCAAAAAGAAGTGTATCTTGCAATAGAATTGCTTTTGGGAGAAGCCATTTCATTCATGCAAAATACGCATATAAGGTTCATTGTTATTAATTTCAGAATAATCATTTTTAAATGCCAGTATTTTTAGTATAAAATTTCTATTTTTTTTTTTTTAGTTATAAAAATTGGCTATTTTGCATTATGTTTATTTTATACTTAACAAATAACCTTTTTTTGTAGTATCTTTGAGGTACAAAAACAATCCTTTTCTAACGATCAAAAAATAAACATAATGAACTTACGCGAATTTTGGGCGGCAGAAGCCGCAAAACTTAGAGACACATCTGCGCTTTTAGACAAAAGTGGCTTGAATGTAAATGAAAATTTATTTCAAACCACACCATCCAACATTACAATAGGAGGGAAAGAAATTCAATTAAAAGAAATTCAAAAACGATTAGAACTTGAAGTAGCTTCATGGTATGCTCAATTTCAATCCAGATTGGCAACCTCTGAACGTGTTTTTAGTGTACTTGAAGATGCTTTGAAAAAAGCTAAATCCATTATTACACGCATGGAAAATGCTAAAGCTTGGACTGGAAAAGATAAAAAAACATCTCAAGACAAATATGAGGCTTATAAATTTGCATATGATACAGAGTTAGAGTTAATTGATGAAGTTTTATTTAGACTCAATCTTATACAAAATATTCGTTTAGCAAATATAACAAATAGTTTTGCCAGATATCCCAATCTTCCTCAAGAAACTGCTTTTAAATTGGGTTCTGATTACTGGCAAGTTTACGATGCCTATACTCAATTTAAACCTTCTGGATTTAGATTAAAAACTCAAATTAATCCTTCAACTGCATTTAATGAACTTTTTAGTTTCAGGAATGATAAAAAAATAGTAGTGGATTGTTCGACCATGCTTGGCATTATTCATTATAGATCTTTGCAGCAGTTACTTGGAGATCAAAAATTTGATGCACTATTTATAAATCAACCCGTAGTTATTGGTCCATTACAGGCTTACTATGGCACCGAATTTAGAGATAGGCATCCTTTAAAACGCTATTTTAATGAATTACATGTAGATAAATTAGAACAACTAGTACCAGGGGATAGAGTTGCGTTTGCAAATATTAAAAGTTATAAAGGCGGTTTATGGGCAGGCGAATTTGCCATTTACTTAGGAGAAGATGAATTTGAAGGTTTTGGAGCGAAACACACGTATAAAGGTATGATAAAGTTGATGAAAGAAGCAAATGGAGGCAATACCGAAGCATATATAGGTACGCTTTCTAACAGGGCACCCGATTTAACAAGAGATATTAAAAGATTCAAATTAAATCTAATAAAATGAAAAAAAAGTTATTATATTTCATTTTTGTAAATATTTTATGTTTCAAATTAGATGCAACAGCTCAAATCAGTGGATTAGAACAGGCATATATGCAACAATCTCGAACAGATTTGGATCTATTTATGGAGCAATGGCACCGTCGCTCCATGAATCATTCCAAGATACCTACAGAATTTAATAACAAGCAGGAATCTCAATTGTCTAAGCTAATGGCTGAATTTGTAAATGCAATGTTATTAAATAAAGCAGATAGCTTGTTTAGGTACATTCTATTGCCCTCCCAAATTCCTGTATATGTTGTAGAAACAATAGATTATCCTTATTGTTTATTTTTCAAAAAACAAAAACCGAGAGATTTTTATTTACAAAATGTTACTTTTAATAAAAAATTAAAAATATGCTTATTGGATGAGCCCATACAACAGATCTTAAAACAGTTTTTTATTAAAAAAGAATTTTTGCATCCAGAAAAACGGTTTTCTATTTTAGATAAATCTAGTTTTAAAATAGATTTTGATAAAAGGCAACAATTCCTAAAAGTATATTTAAATGCACAAGTTATAGAACCTTGTGCGCCAATAGATTGTGACGGAGAAACGATTGATTATTATGATACAACTCATTATCTTAACAAAACGATGTTATTAAGTACAGAACCGATTGTTTCGTTTATAATTTTACAAAAAGATGGTAAACAGGCATTGATTATAGCAAATCATCCCTGTCTTCGTGAAAAACATTTTTTTTGTAAACGTAAATGCCGAAAATGGGAGATTCAGTAAAAATAAAAATAATTTTAAGTTATAATTAATTAAAAATCAATCTATTACAAACAAACACAAAATGACACCTCGCCGTAGGCGGCTCGAGTAAACGCACAGAGCGAACCCAACAGTATTTTATTACTTTCCTTTTTTTAAGGGCTTCGGAAAAGCCTTGCATTCGCTCTGCCTGCTTTCGAGCAAAAAGTTCTTTGACATCTTAACATCGCGTAAACTCATTGTTCTTTTTTGAGTTGGTTTCGGAATGGGTTTCTCTTTCCGAAACTAACCCCAAAAAGTTTTTAGTTCCAAAAAGAAGTGTATCTTGCAATAGAATTGCTTTTGCGAAAAGTCAGTTCATTCATGCAAAATACGCATATAAGGTTCATTGTTATTAATTTCAGAATAATCATTTTTAAATGCCAGTATTTTTAGTATAAAATTTCTATTTTTTTTTTTTTTTTAGTTATAAAAATTGGCAATTTTGTATTATGTTTATTTTACACTTGACAAGCAATGTTTTTTTGTAGTATCTTTGGGGTACAAAAACAATCATTCTTTAACGATTAAAAAATAAACATAATGAACTTACGCGAATTTTGGGCGGCAGAAGCCGCAAAACTGCGAGATACGTCCGCACTTTTAGATGTAAGTGCCTTATCGCCTGCATCAACCAATAAAAAAGTAAAATCTAAAGATGATGACTTTCAAACAGGTTATTGGTTAGAAGATTACCCAAATTCTAACTGTTTGACCATTATTTTTTCGACCTACGTTTTTAATGGAACTTCTGCTTCAGATGCTGCTGTCGAAGCTCTTTTACGAGCGGCAAAACGAATTTTTGAAAATTTTAACCAAAATGACCCTGTGTCTGAGAAAGAATATTACTTTGAATTTCGATACAAGTTGGTAAGTGAACCCCGTTACGAATCTGGTACAACTTACAGTACATCTGAATATTCAACGAATGTAAACAGTAAAAATCAAAAATTAAAAAAATACATGCATAAACGAGATGAAGTTGGTATTCTTCCTCAATATTATAATTCATCTCAGTTGCCTAATGAGTATTATATGGAAATTTTTAATGAAGCAAGTGCAGTCAATGGAGTTGTTACAGAAGGTGGCGCGAGTCCTAACCCTAATAATCGGACAAAATCAGCTTATTTTGGTTTATCCATCGGTGTAAATGTGAATCGAGCAAGGGTTATTGTACACGAAGGTTTACACCCGATGCTTGAGCATACTTGGGCAAAAGGAAGCCCAATTGCATTTATTTGGGACAGATTTTTTAATTCAATCACAAAATTAATAGCAGATAAAAAAGCACAAGGTAAATCTATTGCTCAATACGTAGCAGAAATAGAAAGAGAGATGAAAGCTAACACAGATAATTTAAAAACAGATGCAGCAATTATTCGAGAAAATATAATGACAACAGCTGGTTTTATAGATGAAACGACCTATGAAGAGAAAGGATTTTATTTATTTTTGGGTGAGAATATTCCAATGAATTACAGCAATGGTACTAAAATCCATCCTTTGCAAATTCAAGATATTATTAAAAAAACAAAATAAATGAATAACAGATTTATATATTTAAGTTTATTTATTCTAATCAGTTGTACAAGCACCCGATATTCTAATAGTGTTGTTCACCAGTTGCATAAAATTGGTTATACACAAGAGTATGGTGAGCGTTTTCAATACTCTCCAGCAGACGACAGTTTAGAATACGCTTATGAGGTAAAGTATCTTAGAAAATATGGTGTAGATAAATATAGAAAATCTTTTGTTGATGTGCCAACCATAAAAGATACCATGCATATTGAAATCGGTTTTGACCAGCCTCCAAGTAATAGTACGCGCAAAAATGCAAGTAATTTTTGTAAAGATACGATTGACGTATATTTGAACAATGAATTGATTAGTACGGGTGAATATCCGATGCAAAGGGCTTGTTGGATATATTACAAATACCTACCAATGCAAGTGCATTGTACTTATAAAAATCGAAAGCGGTTATCCAAAGCACAGTTATTGATTGTTTTTCATGACCATAAAGTATATTATGATACGATTATCCCATTGAGGTTTAAATATATGCATATTGGGCATCCATTAGTAGGTTTCAATACATTGTTTAAAAAAGCGTTGGATTAAAATATGTATAATAAATTAAAAATCAATCTATTACAAATAAATGAATCAACAAAAACGTTGTTACTAATCGGGACGCAACGATAAACGCAATTAACAAATCCATTGTTCATCCTCTAAAACAACTGTTTTCAAACATAGCTTGAATCAAGCGATGGCTTTGCCATGCCTACTTTCAAGCAAAAAGTTCTTTGACATCCTACCATTTCACGTAAATTCTATTGGCGTTTGCGTCGGTTTCCGAACGTTGAAAAATTTCGGAAACCGATGTGAATCAATTTGCGCTTTGCAAAAAGAAGTGTAAATTGCAATAGAATTGCTTTAGGGAAAAGCAAATTTACAGATGTAAAATACGTATATATGGTTCTCTATTTTTTATTTCAAAATAAAAGTTCTTTGATTATCTATTTTTAAATATAAAATTTCTATTTTTTTTTTTTTTTAGTTATAAAAATTGGCAATTTTGTATTATGTTTATTTTATACTTGATAAATAGTATTTTTTTGTAGTATCTTTGAGGTACAAAAACAATCATTCTTTAACGATTAAAAAATAAACATAATGAACTTACGCGAATTTTGGGCGGCAGAAGCCGCAAAACTTAGAAATACGTCTTATTTATCCATCTCTAATGAATCAGATGAAATATTGGATGATTCTTATCAAGGAGAACCAATCAATGAAGAAACCCAAAAATTAGTAAAACTTTACAACAATGAGTCCGAAGCATACAAATTTATGTGGGCAGAGACGGCTTCTACCGAACTGGAACGTTACGCTTGGATCACCAATATTGGTGTTTTAGTAATGCCGCTTGAAGGGTATACTGCTGATAATCAATATTTTAAAACCATAAAAAATGGTGCAACACAAGCAGCATATGTTCTACCTATCCTGTATCCCAAACATACAACAGTAAAAGGCTGTTTTGTTAAATATCAAAATAAATGGATAAAAGTTATTGCCTCAATGCATACTCATCCCGCATTTTCAGGGCAAAATGTAGTCAGCGGAGAAGATGAACGCTTTATGAATAACACAAAAGTATTATTGCTTGTGTTAACTTCCGACAAGGTGTTAGGTATGTTGCCTGACGGCAAAACTTACGCAAGATTTGAAACAGATGAAAGAACAATGCTTTTCAAAGGGCAAATGCAAATTAAACGGGATTTAGAGCAAATTAAAAAAATCATCAAACAACGCACGAATTCATGAAATTATATTTTGCAATGGGTTGCCTTTTGTTGTGTATTTTACAAAGTTGCCACCAATCCACCAATCGGCTCCATAAAAAGGAAACAATGCCTTTTCCATTAGCCAATATGGTGCGTCAATACCATCGGGTCTCCCAAACATACAACACAAATGTATATGTCGTGCGTTTTATGAACACATATAATACCAGTAGATTTATTATTTTGCCCATTATTAACAAAGGACAACTACAGAACGCTCGTCCATTTAAATTGTTAAAAGTAGATACTTTATTTGTTTTATGCCAAACAGGATATGAATCTTTTGAAGATCCTGCATTGATTTCAGCAGCAGATTCTGTAAAAATAGCAAATATACTGGCACCGTCATTATTACCTGCACCTTTTGACCCAATGGTTTGGAGAGGCATTATTGTTAATAAAGACAGCATTTTGATTGAAAAAGAGCCTAAAAATCCATACGGTATAGATCCTTGTGAAGATATAAAAACGATTAAATTTGTTCCACCAAGCATCGCACAATAATATTGTTATGTTTAATTGAACCAGAATAAACTCAAAATCATTTTTTTTACACAAATAGCGCACTCAACGAACCAAACATTTTATATCCTTTTTTTTAATTATTTTTCAAACACAGCTTGAACCAAGCTCAGAATTAACCATGCCTATTCCATCTTTTCGGTCTTGCGTACCGCAAGACCCCAGCATCGCTTATGGTGCAGGTACAGGGATTGTAATTGATCCGTACTTGCCACAAAGCAACTCTTTCAGCGCGTACAGCCAGATTCCTGTCGCAGTGGACAACACCGTTTTTATCGACGTAGCGAAAGCCGCGCCTACGACCAGTTTTTTTACCAAAATCGGTATCGCTGCAAATCAAACCGATGCTTTTGTCACCGCTTATTTGCAGGATAATTATCCCAAAGTCATTTCCACTAAAACTGTTGAACAATCCTCTATCCAACAGATTCCCAACCCCGACTTTGATATTGTAACAGAAGCTGCTTTTTTTATACCTAATTTATCTTATTTTATACCATTTTGTGCTCCCAATAGAATCCCTCAAAAAAAAGAAAAAATCTCAAAAAGAATTACCTTTGCAAAAATTTCATCCGACTATGATCACTCTAAAATTAAAACTGAAGAATTCGCCGAGGGTTTCTGACTTTTGCAAGAACTATTCGTTTTTGTATCGGAGGCTTTATGCGAATTTCGAGTTCTCGAAGGATGAAAATTTTAAAAAAGACTTACAAACGAAATATGATTTGGATAGTTGGTTTTATGAAAGTTGCTGCATCGAAGTAAAAACGAAAT
>JBDKKX010000303.1:0-6838 GCA_039795795.1 Bacteroidota bacterium
TAGAAGAAGTTTTCAATCATCCTCTATTGCAAGACCTTGCTCTTTTTCAATATGAATTATCCGAATATGAAAAACATTATTTGGATGATTTGCAAAAAAATTACAGTTTATATGGCGGCGAAGATTGGAATGAAGTAGAATTAGAAAATAAATTTATTAGTCCACTCATTGTTTTCAGCAAAATGGATAGTCGTCATTTTGGCTATTTTCTCGAAAGAGAACTGTCTGCCACCATTGGCGATTATGAAATCTTTGGCAGAGTGGATGGAATGATTGCCACAGGATTTCGCCGTCCTAAGAAACCGTATTTTTGTCTCCACGAATATAAAAAAGAATCCGACCCAAGTGGCGACCCGCGTGGACAAGTTTTAATTGCTATGTTAGCCGCACAAGAAATGAATCAAGATGGCAAACCCATTTATGGTGTGTATGTGACTAGAAAATTGTGGCGTTTCATGGTGTTAACGGGAACAACTTACGCTTTCAGCAAAACATACGTGGCAGACCAAGAAAATATAGGCTCTATTTTTAAAGTCTTGAAAGGTTTACGGCATGTGATTGAACGCATATAAAAATTTCGGAATGCAGATTTCGGAATTTTATAAAATAGTACAAATCAATATTTTATGAAATTCCGAAATCCGCATTCCGAAATCCAAAATCAGTTTATTTGTTTTAGAATGGCATCGGATTCTGTTTTAAAAAATGCGTTTGCAGGCATTCTAAGAAGTTTAGAACGTGCTTCTTGAGTTTTGCCGAGCCGAAGTTGTGCCAAAACCAAATAAAATAACGCTTTATCCTCATGAAAAAAAGAAGCATTCGCTAAAGGGGTTAAAACCATGGCAGCTTTCGATGCATCTCCATTCAATAAATAGCTAATTCCTGCAAATAATTGACCTGTTTTATCTGCCTTAATAACAGGATTATTTTCAAATATTTGAATCGCCATAGCGTAATCACCTGATTCATAAGGTATTAGTAATTTTTTCAAGGTGCTGTCGCTACCCGCTTCAAAATGCACAAAATTAACCAAAGGTTTGGAATAGGTTTTAGAGGTTTCAACAATTTGTGTTGAATATTTTTTTTGAGCGAACCAATGACCTCCAAAATAAGTCAAACTGACAAGGCAAATCGTACTCAAGCCGCCTGTCATATAGCCTTTCCACGTTTTCCAAAACGAAATCGGTGTGTCTTGAAATAACTTGTCGTATTCATTAAGCGGTTCACTACCGTCCACGTCTTTTGACCATTCCTTCAAAAGCGCAACCTGTCCCAGTAGATTGGAATGTTTTACGACCACTCTAAATTCACGCCATTGTTGTACTTCGTTGGTCAGTTCGGGGGAAGATTTCATAAGTGCTTCAAAATCAGTTACTTCGGTTGCAGACATTTGCTGAGTCAAGTAACATCGAATCGCATTATCTTTATTTTCGTCGAGACGCATGATTATATTTTTTTAAGGATTTTAAAAATAGATGGTAAAATATTGTTTGGCAAAAACGCATTTTTAAAATTTAAAAATTATTATAAATGCGTTTTTGATAGATTATTTTTTTCCAAGAGAGCGATTGTACAACTCTATAAAAGATTGGCAACAACGTGTTAATCGTTGATTAAACGTATTTTCTTTAACGCCTTCCATCTTTGCAATGGTTTTATTGGGCAGTCCGTCTATGTACGCTAATTCGAGCCGTTTTCGACAAGCAGTATCTTCCCATTGGACGTAAATAGTATGTTTTTTAAGCAAATCTGGTTTTTTAAACAATGCAGCCATCGCTGCTTCAGAATCATTAGATAAGTCTGATTTACACAAGTAATTATTGTAATCTATATCCGATTCTAAATCAGGCTTATAAGATACCTCTTCGTTTTGAAAAAATTTTTTCCAAAAACTCTTTTTGGTCTTGCGCTTGCGCAATTCGTCTATCCAACGATTTTTAATCACTTTCATCAGAAAACCGCCAAAACTGCCTTTTTCGGTATAGGTGAGTTGTCCTGCGTAAAATTTACACAAAGTTTCACTTAATAAATTTTCGGCATCCTCTCGGGAGCCACTGTTTTGGACGACGTATCGGATGGTTGCCGCAAATAATTCTTTATATTCCTTTTCGGATAATGGGTGCATGGTTTACGTTTTTTTAAGTTGAGCCTGATATAAACAAAATTTTTATTCGTATAATCCATTGATTATCAATGAAATAATTTCTTGTTTTTATAATCATGTACCTATCGCAAAGTTTAAAAAAAAATGACAGGTTTTATATTTTTTATAATTTTTTTTTGAATGAAAAAAAACGATATTTGTGTAATTTATTAAAAAAACTTACATCGTTACCATGTTTAAAAAATATTTAATATTTATAGTATTAATTTTTAATTACTTACTAATAACAGGATTTAATCAAAATCCGTTGCCGCCCAAAACATATCACATTTGGCATGAACGGGCAACAGCCACGATTTATTTGAGGTGGGACAAGTCGTTAAGTGGTTCGATTGACATTGAAATTACGGTGAATGGCAAAACGACGCAACATAATTGCCCCAGCAAAAACGGTACTTGGGAATCGCGTTTGCCGACAGAACCTAAACCACAAATAAAGGTTTTTCATCGCACCGATAAGTCCAGAGAATTGATGGAATTGAGCAAAATCGCTATTCCTACAGTTTCAGATGGTTTGTGCGTACAGTGGACTACTGAAACCATGAAAGCAACGCATCAAAAAAATCAATTTACGTTTATATTTGATATGACAAAATCTTGTAATTTGCCTGATACGATTTTAGTGAGAACGCGCTTGTATTGGTCGAAAGATGCTTGGGTTAATCTTAAAACAGATAGTTTGTTGAAGGAGCAATTATTGCCATTTGGCAAACAAATCCAGATAGAAGGCATCTATAATATGGATAAATCGAATAAAAAAGGATTTTTATTCCTCGAAATCGTGGATGAACATGGAAAGTCCTTGCGGACAAGCGAAGCTGTTGCTGTGGATTAAGAAAAGAGGTATAGATTTCAGATTTTTATAAAATATTGGTTCTTAATAATTTATGAGAATCCGAAATCCTCAGAGTGGTCTGTCATAAATGAGTAATCGTTCCGATATAAGTCACAGAGCATGCGATTGGAGGCTGTTTTCACATTTTTTAAATCCTTGAAAATAGCCTCCAATCCGTGCTTTTTGCGACTCCTTTTGTAAATATTAGCATGAATTGAAATGAAAATCAAGCAATTTTGGTTATTTTTAGGCATTAAACTATGTTTCCCAAACGCAATGTTCGCGCAATACGCCACAGGCGCAAAACAGGATACTGCCCATTTCCGAAAAGACGAAGCCGATGAGCGAAAGATTCGAGCATTAGGACGTACTATGTCGGTTGGGCAAGTTTTACCAAAATTCGCCAGTTTGCGCAAATGGTGTCCCACTGTAGCGAATCAATGTTATAGTCCTTCGTGCGTTGCTTGGGCAACAGGTTACGCGGCAATGACCGTTCGCCGCGCTCAACAATTGAATCTTACAGATCGTGAAAGTATTGATGCCATCGCATTTTCAGCGAGTTACATATTCAATAAATCATCTAATCATTGTAATGAACGCGCTTTTTCGCAAATAGAACCTATTTTAGAGGAAGGCGTTTGTCCTGCACACCTTTTCCCAAATACACTGATTTGTACTACGCGTCCTTCGGAAAAAGATAGTTTAGAAGCTTGCCCTTTCCGAGTCGCGCTATTTAAACCCGTCTTCTTGCCCGAAGATTCCAAAGATGATAAAATTTTGCGTTTAAGGCAGGCATTGAATCGTTATTTGCCTGTGGTCGTGCAAGTGCGGGCAGTACCGTCTTTGTTCCATCCCGAAAAAGGTTTATGGAAATATCAATTTAATGAACCCGACACGAATGGTTGGGCTCATGCGATGTGTTTGGTGGGGTACGATGATATAAACAAAAAGTTTGAATTAATGAATAGTTGGGGAACGGATTGGGGAGATAATGGTTTTGTGCGCATTGGCTATGAGGAATTATTGGAAAATGCGTTACAAACTGGCGGCTTATTGGAAGCGGCTTATCAATTGGATTTGTATCCGCCCAAAACGGCTGCCTTTAAAGGCGAAATCCTGTTAGAACGGCTCGTCGAAGCCCATGATTGTGTCAACAGTAGTTATGAACAAATTTCTATTTTCAAAAATAATAATATTTATAATACTAAAAAACAATCTTTTACGAGACAAGATAAAATACGATTCCTTTTTTCAACCGTTTTAGATACTTCCTATATTTACATTTTTGGACAAGATGCGGGTACAGGCATTTGGAATACGTATGAAAAAACCTTGTTAAAAAAACCTTCAACGATATTGCCTCAAAATAATCATTTGTTAAATTTCACCTCCGCAGGTACGGAAGTGGTTTGCTGTCTCTTTTCGGATGCCCCAATTCTTGATTTTGAAAAGCGCATTCAAGCATTATCAAAACAAAAAGTTAAAAATTCAGACTTATTTAAAATATTGAAAAAGCAATTTCCAGCAATTACCACAGAACTGGAAAGCGAAAAAATGGCGTTCCAAAGTGGGCAAATGGCATTAATGACCGTCGTTTTGGAAATAAGAGAATAACAATATTTGAACCCTATTTAATTCGGATTTGGAATGAATTTTTTTTTACAACTCCTTGTTTTACAATTGTTTATTACCAACAGTTTCGCACAAGTATCGCCTGTTCGGAAAAAGGCATTAGTCCTTGGTAACGCGGCATATCATGGCATGCTTGCGCCGTTAAAATATCCCACTCAAGATGCCCGAGCGATTTCAACTTTTTTAACCCACAATGGCTTTGAAGTGACGCTGGACACCAATTTAAATGGCACCGCAATGAAAATGAAGTTACAGGATTTCATCGCAACACTTTCCAAAGGCGATGTGAGCCTCTTTTTTTTCGCAGGTCATGGCGAAGAACGTTCCTATGCGAATTATCTGTGTCCGATCGCTTCGGATTTGGATTCCAGGCCGATTGGTTTAGGCGAGTCGTATTTAACCCAATTGGAATCCAAAAAATGCCTGCTAAATATCGTCCTGCTAAATGCCTGTCGGGTAGATAACAAAACGATGAGCAATCCATCCATCGGCGTACCCGATTTCAATAATAGAAATAGTAGCACAGTACTTTCGTTTGCAACCGCGCCGAGCACATATGCGTATGATCTAATGTCTGACAGATTGAGTGATTTGAGTGTTTACACAGAATCTTTTTTGAATATCGCTCAACAAGGTTACTCTTTGAATGAACTTTTTCCGCGCCTCGTGGATTCAGTTTTGTCGAAAACGCACAATAGTCAACATCCGTGGGTACATCATTCGATGGACAGTAAACAAGCAAATTTCAAATTCCTCCTTCCGCCCGCCTTTGCTATGAAACAAGTACCTCAAAAAACGTTTGCCGTCGGTCAACATGAAGTCACGCAGGCAGAATGGAATGAAATCATGAGCGATAATCCTGCAGCGAATCCATGTCATAATTGCCCTATTGAAAATGTATCATTCCTTGAAATTCAATCTTTTATAGAAAAATTGAATGCCAAAACGGGTAAAAAATATCGCCTTTGTTCCGAAACCGAATGGGAATATGCGGCTCGTGGCGGAAAGCTTACACCTATATATAGGTATAGCGGAAGTGATGATTTAAATTCGGTCGGTTGGTACTTGGATAATGCGGCGGGCAAAACGCATCCTGTGGA
Source organism: Bacteroidota bacterium (assembly GCA_039795795.1). GTDB lineage: Bacteria > Bacteroidota > Bacteroidia > Chitinophagales > Saprospiraceae > JAAFJT01. The sequence goes on from JBDKKX010000303.1 coordinate 5,732, forward strand.
AGAAAAGCGTCCCAATGAATTGGGTATTTATGATATGTCGGGGAATGTTTGGGAATGGTGTGTAGATGCGGCAGGCAAACCGATATTGCGCGGCGGGAGTTTGGGACAAGAGAAAGATTGCCGTTTGCAAAATCGCTTCGAGCAAGCTTCATCGGTTAAATCTCGATATTACGGATTTCGATTATGCCAAGATTTGTAGGTTACAGACAACTGCCGAGAAGTATCTAAAACAATTTTCGTAAAGTCTTATTTTTGAAACTCAAAATAAAGCTTTACGAAAGTTGTTTTAAAAGCTATAAGCCCATTTCGAGTAAATAAACGCTCCACTCACTCCAAAAGTCTGCACTTGATCGCTGTATTTCAAAGTACCATATCGCTGCACAACTGCTTTCCAAACCTCTTCCTCTAACGGTGTAGGGGTTAATGTCGGCTTCGCGAAGGTCATTTTATATTTTACCTGTTCCCAAGTTTGAGTTTCATTGGATTTAAAACCCCAAAGATTATTACAACCTATCGTTATTTTTGATTTGGCGTTGATATGATAACCCAATTCAATATCTATAATGGGTTGTTCTTGATTTTTAAAGACTTGGTTTGCATATTGAATCTTTTCTCTCGTCACATAAGGCACACTGTCTGGCGGAATAAAAGCATTTTGTCCAAAAAGGGTTGCCTGCAATTTGTAACTTATATTTTTAGAACGCCCGTGCACCAAAATAAAACCTTTAAAATTAGGTATAATTGAGGTATAGCGAGAAGCTTCCTGTCTGTCTAAATTAGCATTCGTCGTATCGGATAATTGCGTTTGATTCCAATTAAAACCTAAAACCCATTGAAACGCGGTATTCCGTTTCCACTGAAACGAAATATCTACACTCCGCGTCGTCGTGGTCGGCAGGTTTTTAAAAAACAAAACCGAAGTGACATCTCTATCTTTTAAATGCAGTCCAAATAGTTTGGATATATTAAAAAATTTAAGCGTATCATCCTCAAAAGACGAAAATATAATTCTGTCATAAACAATCGTTTTAGAATAATCTATTTTAAATTCCAATGAATGGGCTTTATTGCGCCAACTGCTGCCTATATTCCAAGTTTGTGCTTTTT
>JBDKKX010000304.1:0-6834 GCA_039795795.1 Bacteroidota bacterium
CGGATGAGGAAGAAGAATCGGATGAGGAAGAAGAAGAAGAAGAGGAAGAAGAAGAGGAAGAAGAAGAGGAGGAAGAAGAAGAGGAGGAAGAAGAAGAAGAGGAAGAAGAAGAGGAGGAAGAAGAAGAAGAAGAAGAGGAAAATGCATTCATAGACATTGAAGAAGAGGACGAATCGGATGAAGCCGAAGAAGAGGAGGAAGAAACGCCACCTCCACCTAAAAAAAGACGTTAAGTGTTAATAATCAGATGTGTCAATTGGTAACAATTGACACATTTTTTTTTCAAAAAAAAACCAAAATTCCGTAAAAAATTGTAAAAACAATCTATTTTTGCCCCGATTTTAATCAACAATTGTTCAAGCTAAACCCAACGGATATGAATTTTCCAAATAATTTGAAATATACCAAAGAACATGAGTGGTTGCGTATCGAAGCAAATGATATTGCCTACATTGGCATCAGCGATTTTGCGCAAAGCGAATTGGGCGATATCGTCTATGTAGAGGTGGAAACGGTGGGCGAAACCATCGAAAAAGATGAAATCTTTGGAACGGTAGAAGCGGTCAAAACGACTTCTGATTTATTTATGCCCGTTTCTGGTGAAATTTTGGAGTTTAATCCGAAGTTAGACCAAGCAGAAGGCGATAATCCTGCGTTGGTCAATAGCGACCCGTACACCGATGGCTGGATTGTCAAAATTCGGATGACCGATTTAGCTCAATTGAAAGGTTTGATGGATTCAAAAGCCTATTCTATGCTGGTCGCGTAAGGGAAATTGAAAATTATCCATGTATATAAGTTGCACATAACGCATTGGAAACCAATACCAAACAATTTGCCCCAGCCTTGTTCTGGGGCATCTTTATTTTTGTCTTGTGCGCGATGCCCAGCAAAAATATTCCTTCTTTTACTTGGTTGGAAATCATCGCGCCCGATAAATGGGTACACGCATTTATCTTTGGCGTGTTTACGACCTTTATGCTGGCGGGCAAAGATGGGATACGCCTTAAAATATTTAGTTTCGATTTTTATAAGTCCTTGATTGACAATATCAAACAACCTAAAAATACCGATGTTTCAGCCCTCTTTTTTTCTAAAACGAATTTGTGGATTGCCATCGCATCGGGTTTATATGGCGTTTTGATGGAATTTTATCAAGGTTATTTTTGTGTGGACCGGTCTTTTGATTGGTTCGACGCGCTGGCGGATGCCGTCGGTTCGTTTATTGCTTTGTGGTTTTATGCAAAATACCTCAGTAAGTGACAAAAAAATTACGATGCGAATTGGAACACGGATGACGCGGATTTTACGAATTTACACGGATTTTCTGGGATGTTTCATTTTTAGGTTACACTTTGGGATAATTGTGATACGAATCGATGTACGGATTTCACGGATTGCACCGATTCGTACGGATTTTTTTTTTTTTGCTTGGATTTCGAGCACGGATTCCAAAAAATCCGTACGAATCGGTGCAATCCGTGAAATCCGTACATCTATTCGTATCACAATTTGTAACCTACTTTTCGCATCGAATGAAACATCCCGATTTTTTTTGAATTTATGTTGGATTTTAAGCCTAAATTCAAAAAAAATCTGCGTAAATTCGTAAAATCTGTGTCATCCGTGTTCCAATTCGCCCTTATTGAATAATTCTATCTGCATTCGCGCCTAAAAAGCCTTTCCAGCCATTGGCTTTTTTGACTCCTTTTAAAACATTGGACATTTGATAATAATGCGTTACCGCCGCAGCAAGGGCATCCGTCGCATCCATATATTTCACGTCTAACGGCATTTTTAAAACATTTTCGAGCATTGCCGCGACTTGTTCTTTGGACGCATTGCCATTCCCTGTAACAGATTGTTTAATACTTTTGGGCGCGTATTCGGTCACTTCGAGTCCTTCCACCATCGCTGCTGCCATCGCAACGCCTTGTGCACGACCCAATTTGAGCATAGATTGCGCATTTTTGCCAAAAAAAGGGGCTTCAATGGCTAATTCCGTCGGTTCAAAGGCGCGAATCACCATTTGAATTTTTTCAAAAATTTGTTTTAACCGATGTTGATGTTCCTCCAAATGGTTCAACAAAACGACGCTCATCGTCAATAATTTAATTTCTTTTTTATCGGTTTCAATCACGGCGTAACCCAATACGGTGGTACCTGGGTCAATGCCGAGAATGCGCGTTTTGGGCAGGTTATTCGGAATAGTAGTCATTGAATGGATGATTTTAAAATGCAAAGATGCACTTTTTTAACCACAAAAATTTATATTTTTAGGTCATTAATGAACCAAAACAGGTCATTATAAGATGTTTCAAAAGTAGATACACACGGTCGTGTGTATCTGCTGTAAACCAAACCATTGATTATCTAAAATATTGATTATCAATTTTTTACATCTGGATACGCACGACCGTGCGTATCTACATGGTTCCGTTTTTGAAACATCCTCATTTTTCCCAAAATCGCGCTTTAATTTTTAAAAGAAAGTTTTAAAGGGCGAATCGAAGGATTTCAATCGCTTCTAAGCCGTCGTCATTGACCACTTTGACCGCAATCGTATGTTGTCCTGCTTTCAGTAAAACCGTTTGTTCGCCTTTTTTGTCTAAAAGAATGCTCGGACGAAAGCCCAGATTCGCTTTATAATCCAAATCCCAACTGTAAAATTGAATTTCAACATCGGATTGTGCTGTCGCTATCAGTTGAACAGTTGATAACCCTTTTTTGTCAGTGCTTCCGACGGTGTGCGTGACTTGTAATTTCGGACGTTGCGCCATCGGCACGATTTCGGAAACTTTCACCAATTTGAGGATAACATTATCCACCGTTTTCAAACGCGCTACCTCTTCAACCGCGCCTTTCCCAAACGAAAAGGCGATTAAATAGCCTATCGGACGCGCTTCCAATTTATTCTTGTCATAAAAACGCTTGTCATAGCGCATAATCGCCGATTGAAAATTATCCACGACGTTTCGACCGATACCATCACTGCGTTTGACTTGAATCGGCGTATTATCCGCCGCTTTCCCGTCGATACCCAAATCCCCGCGTTGTCGCACATTCGGTGTGCCTCCGAATTGAGTGACGATGAAGGTTTCAAATTCAAACGCATCTTGAAAACGCAACGTCTCGAAATCGTACTTTAATAATTGCGTTTCAAAGGGTTGCGAAAACAAATCGCGCTGTTGTATCAACCGCATTTCGGTCACTTTCACCGCTTGAACCGATTGGTCTATGCCGATCCATTGTCTTTTCAGTCGGTCGGCGACGGCAACCGTCGTGCCACCACCTACAAACGGGTCTAACACCACCTCGCCTTCATTCGATGCCATTTCTATAATGCGTTCTAAGAGTTTTTCGGGTTTTTGAGTGGGATAACCGATGCGTTCTTTGGTCTTAGAACCAATATTCGGAATATCAATCCAAATATTCCCTAAAAGTTGACCTTTAGAATCTTCTAAATGCTTTTTAAAACGCGGAGTACCATTTTTACTAATTTCGATAAGTTGATGTTTATCTAACAATTCTAATTTTTCAAAAGTGCTTAATGCTTTAGCCTGCGCTTCACCCACTAAATGAATGACCATTTCTTTGGGCACAGACCAACTTCTACCCACATTTTTAGGATGATAGCCGCGCCATTCGGGGTCTTTAGGATTTATTTTAGGACCCGTCATGTCTCTCAAAGAATAATTCCCTTTTGCATCTTCATGTCTATAACTATCCTTGACATAATCTTCCTTCAAATCGACATAAATGGGATGATAAGTAGCACTTTTCGATTTAGAATAATACCAAATCGTATCGGTCAAAACGGCTAATTTATTTTTAGCGTCATTATGAGCATTTGTCCGTTGCCAAGTAATTTCGCCCCTAAAATGTTCATAACCAAAGCGTTTATCCAAGATTTCCACCCGAATATACGCATTCGCATGCCAATCGCAATGCAAAAAAATCGACCCCGTCGGTTTCAAAATCCGATGTAATTCGCGGACGCGGTCTTTCAGCCAGTCGATATAATGGCTAATGCCGCCCGCCCATCTATCTTGGAAGCTGCGGATTTCGCCCGCATCGCCCCAGATGACTTCATAATTGCGATTGGAAAAAAAAGGCGGGTCTAAGTAAATCAAATCGACCGATTCACTGTCCAAGCGTTTCAACACTTCCAAATTATCGCCTAAAATCAATTGATTCATAAACAATGTTTTGGCGCAAAGATAACTAAAAGAATTTTAATAAGGTCGCGTACCAGTTCGGGAAACTTTCCAAGTTTCCCGAACTGGTTTAGTTACCCGTCAAAAGGGAGGATGTAATCCTAATTTCACTAATATTCTTCTAAGATTTACTAAATTAACTCGATTTAATTTTAAACGGTTGACTGTCGCTCTACCAGTAGGACTCTTTCCCAGTATCTCCGTAAAATCATCCGACCATTCAAAATGGTTTTCCCAAACTTCATCTCTCGGATTGTAGAGTGGCGCAGTGGTACCTGTCACCTCGTCCAAAGCGTGAGTTGCCGTAAACTTGTGATTGTTACAGCGTTGACACGAATAAGCTAAATTATCTAAATGATTGCTCCCTCCTTTTGCAACGGGTAGAATATGTTCCATCACAAAACTATCTGCTGAAATATTAGCTTGCGCCAAACAATATTCGCAACAGAATTGAGCCCGTTGTTGCACGGTTTGTTTGATGCTTTCTTTCATAATTCCACTGGTTTGACACCCAAATCCTGCATCACTTTCAACAAAGAAACTTGTCGCAATTGTGCCAATTTAACCAAATATTTTAAACGTTGCACATTTGCCGCCTCTATTTTGTCGCCCAGCGCAATTAAATGAGCATATTCCAATGCTGAAATGGTTTCAGATTGTCGCAATGCTATCAAACGGCGATATTCATTCCATTCTGCCTCCGTCACAGACAAATTAATCTGTTTCAAAATTGCCGATTCCGAAAGATTCCGTTTGGCTTTTTTTTGTCGAGCCTTGTAAACCACTTGTTTTAAGACTGTCGCCAAATAATAATCTAAACTAATGCCTTTTTGAAAGGCTTCTTGTATCAATTGTTGTTCGATGACTTGCGGTAAATCAATATTTAAGGTCATATTCACTCATTTTTGTACAAAGATAATCGTTTTTTTTGAAAAATGTTGCGCTATCTTCGGAAAAAAAGTCCATTAATGAACCAAAATAAAAAAACGCCTACGCAACACCGCTTAGACGTTTCTAATAAAGCTATGGAAAAATGTTAAATTACGCACTAACGACCATCTGATAAGTCTGTGGAATCGTCTTTTCAAATATCAACTGCTTCCCTTGTTGCAATTCTTTGATTTTCAAATCGTTATAATGCCGAATCGTAATCAAATCGCAACCATCCACTCGTTCCACGTTAAAATTATCCGATAGTTCTTTCAATACAACGGTCATTGCTTCAGGCTTATTCGTGATACTGACGAAAAAATATAAACCCGAATTCTGCAAAAGATTCACAAAGATACCATGTTTCGCGAAAATATCAAATAAATCGCGTATGTGAGACTCTACTAAAAACGTTAAATCTGGATTCCACACTTTCAAAAAAACTTGATTGCGTTCAGTCATCAAAATCGGTGGATAAGTCAAACCTTCTGTGCCGTCGCCGCCAATCACCGTTCCGGGCAGGTTCGGTTCGAGGAAAGAACGCACATTTAAAGGAATCTCTTTCTGCATCAGAGGCGCAATCGTGCGCGGATGCACCACCGTTGCGCCATAATAAGTCATCTCAATTGCTTCGGAATAGCCAATTTTATCTAATTTGACCAAATTTTTGAAAACACGCGGGTCGCCCGTCAATACGCCTTGCACATCTTTCCAAATGTACATGCCTTGCGCATCCACCGCATTCGCGTACAAAGCCGCAGAATAATCCGTCCCTTCTCGCCCCAATGTCGTCGTATTATTGTCTTTCGTGCTACCGATAAAACCTTGTGTCAATACAAAACCGCCTTTTTCAAGCGCGGGTAACATTTTAGACCGAATGCGTTTTGCCGTTTCTTTGCGCTGCACAATCGCTTCACGCCAAGTATCGTCTGTCAAAACCATATCTCGCGCATCCAACCAAGTGGTTTTCAAACCAATATGATTCAAATATCCTGCAACAATTTTACTCGAAACCGATTCTCCAATGCTCACGATTTGGTCATAAACGTAATCAAAAGCATCGTGTGGCGTATCTTCGAGAATCCATTCTATTTCTACAAAAGTATCATTTACACGCGCATATACATCATTATTTCTTTTACTATCTAATAATTGATCCATAATGGCGTAATGATTTTGTTTAATTTTTTCTAACAAATCGTGGGTTTTATCGCTTTTAGCAAAATATGCTCGCACGACTTCTTCAAGTGCATTCGTGGTTTTGCCCATCGCGGAAACCGCAATGACAAGAGCTTCCTTTTGATACGTGCGCAAGATGTTAGCAACGTTGCGAATATTATCTGCATCTCGCAAAGACGCACCGCCGAATTTGAAAACTTTTATAGGATTCATGATTTTTGACGTTTTTAAAACAAATTAGTTGATAATAATGGTTTTAAGCGGCAAAAATACACATAATTTTGCAAACACATAGAGACATCGGAGACATAGCGCATTCCTTTTCAATAGGCTATTTTTTTTAAACATAGCTTGTTGAAAAGGAAGGTGCTATGTCTTCGATGTCTCTATGTGTTTGCAATTAAAATTGAAAAAAATAAGGTTAATAAGGTAATTGGCTTGAAAAAATTGTCAAAATCTATTGAATTCATTGGAATATCTTGCTGTTTCAGTAGAATTCCAGACAAAG
>JBDKKX010000305.1:0-6832 GCA_039795795.1 Bacteroidota bacterium
CACTTGTTTTTTGAAGCAAGTGGTTTTTTTTATTGCGATTTATCATAATGTAAAAAAAGCTTTTTCCCAAAAACACCTATCTAATTTGTTAATAATCAACGAATTAGATAGGTGTTACCGACACCAACTTAAATTATAAAGTAATATTAAATTCCCTTGTTTCATCTCAAATCTATCAATCTTAGTTAAAAGTTAAATTTATATTAATTTTAAAAAAACTATAAAGTAGACTATACAAAAATAGGAGAACTATCGAATATGATTCTAACTTCATTAGAAGTCAATAAATCACTTAAATATTTCGGAAACAACGACGCTCTATGTAACGTAGTATTATCTAAATAATGGATAGTATTATTTAATCTACTTGCTGCAGCCGTTTCAAAATCAAAAGGTATCTTTTTTACAGCTTGATTGGAGGCAACGATAATTCCTATTTTATCTCCACATAATTGCAATTGCATATCAAAAAATAAAGGAATAACAAAACGAAAACATTGTCCAATTGTTTTAACTAAGCATGCAAAAGGATATGCTTCTCCCATATTGGCACTTAAACCAAAACACTCAACACGCCTTCGTTTGTTAAGCATTTGCTAACAAGTGAATACCATTCCAGCGTATATAAAAAAACAGAAGGACAATGTTCTTCGGGAGCCGTTAAACCTACAATTATCGCATCATACCTTTCTTCACAAGATTCTAAGTATTTTCGTCCGTCTTCAAAAATGAAACGAACTCTTATATCATCAAAACTTCCTTTGTGCATACATGCTAAGTATTCTTTCGATATCTTTATGAAATCCGCATCGATATCAACCATTGTAATTTTTTCTACCGACTTATACTTAAGTACTTCTCGAAGGATCCCGCCTTGACTTCCGCCAATTATCAAAATATTTTTGAAGGGCGAATTCGTCATATTGAAAGCAGGGTGAACTAGGCTTTCATCATAAATAAAATCATCGTATTCTATACTTTGTAACCATTCATTACACAAAACTAACTTGCCATAATGACTTGTCTCCCAAATTTCAATCTTATGGTATGGTGTTTTTTGCGAAATTAAAAGCGATTTCACTTCTAATTCCATACGAGCTGTACGATTTATTGGAAATGATAACCTCATAAATTATAATTTATTTAAATAATATTTTAATTTCATTTATTTTTTCTGGCTTTCGGCAACTACCAATTGAATAAGAAACTACATTTGAAGATTGATATTTTTTAGGTCCCCGATAACATAAACACATGTGGTGTGCTGATATTCTCACAAATGCCCCTTTTGCATTTCCAAAAGTCATTAAATCTTCGCATATTTGTTTGGCAATATTTTCTTGAATATTGAATCGCTTGGTTCTGTAATCTACCAATCGGGATAGTTTACCAATGCCAAGGATGTAATTATTGGGTTCGTAAATCACATCTACCTCGCCAATAAATGGCAAAAAGTGGTGTTCACAAAATGATAAATATGGAATATTCAATCCACTCACCAAACCATTATAATCAGAGTTAGGTACTTCTTCTGTAATAGTCAGTATTTCCTTTGCACTTAAAATTTCATACCCACTAAAAAGGTCTTTATAGGCATTGGTTATTCTAAAAGGCTTATGATTAAACTCCTTTTGTAATCTTGATAATTCATCTTGAGGGATAAATTGCGCTATCCAATCAAGCAATTTAAAATCTGGCGTTTCCATTTACTTTAACTATGTTAAAAAAGCTTATTTATATTAAATACTATTTAATTTGTATGCAAATATACTATTTTGCGTATTATTGTATTCATAAAGAATAAGATTTTAAAATAAAAGCCTTTTTCAATAGTTATTTGCCTACACTTTCCAAATTATATAATATGAGTCAATACTCCTTGTAGAGCATATTTACATGATAGCTTTTATAAAAATATTCTTGCCTAATAGATACCTTGTAGGACAATATTTGCCTATAAACCTTTCGCATGAGTGTGTTTTGTAACGCACCATGCCTACAATTCTATTCGTACAAATCCAACTTGATCACTACGAAAACCCACAATTCTTCTGCAACCCTTTAACTGAAAGTGAGTTCTATATTATTTATATATAAAATATTGTTGCGAACAAGCATACATGCGCAGGCGACGCATGGAGCTTGCGTATGTATGGAGCTTGCGTATGTATGCTTGTTGCCCGCCGTGCCGAAGGCATGGCGGGCAACGATGGCACTGACGCAGCTCCCCGCAGTCGAGCCTTCGTGCGGTGGGTTTTGCGGGGAGTTGCCGCGCAGTGCTTTGTTGTTAACAGTATTTTTAAATATTTATTATTGCTCTAAGAAATCACAAAACTCAAAACCGAAACCCTTTGTCTAACAAAGTTTTAAAAAGAAGTACAAATCTCTTAACTTTGCGCCTCAATAACAAAACTGTTCACTCAAAAACCGTTAATTATGAATTTTGATACGCTGATGGCGGACATTCAAACCACTCACGAATGGTTTGTGCAACAAACGGCTCGCCAAATTAATACCAGTTTAACCTTACGCAATTGGCTTTTCGGAATGTACATTGTCGAATACGAACAAAATGGACACGATAAAGCCACTTATGGCAAACAAGTTGTTGAAAGTTTAGCGCAACAATTCAAAATTCGTCGAATCAAACTCGGCAAAAGTCAACTGTATATTTGCCGCGATTTTTATAGTACCTATCCTCATTTTTGGCAATTCATCCTTGAAGGCATGGCTCAAGCGAAGGCACAACCGTTACAGCAACGACTCTCTGTTCTTCAAACGAACTCTTCCATTTTCCAGACAGTGTCTGGAAAATGGGACACCGACCGTTCCGAGCCGTCGAAACTCTTAAATCAATTGACTTTTTCTCATTTCACGGAATTGTTAAAATACCCGGAACCCCTTAAACGACTTTTTTACGAAACGGAAACCTTGGTCAATTCATGGAGTGTCCGCGAATTGCGCCGTGCGATGGATAGTCTCCTTTTTGAACGCACAGGCTTGAGTCGGAATGCCGAAACCGTTTTGAAACCGCATCGGCAAGGAAGCGGCTTTCTTCAACCGTCCGAAGTCATTCGAGACCCCTACGTTTTAGATTTTTTAGGGCTCACGCCCAGCAATGATTTGACCGAAAGCGACTTAGAACAAGCGATCATTCATCACCTCCAACTTTTTTTAATGGAAGTCGGGCGCGGCTTCTGTTTTGAAGCGCGGCAAAAGCGGATTTCCTTTGATAATCGCCATTATCGAATTGATTTGGTCTTCTACCATCGCATTTTAAAATGCCATGTGTTGATTGATTTGAAAATCGGACAATTCGACCATGCGGATGCAGGGCAAATGAATTTGTATCTCAACTATTTTCGAGAGAATGAGATGACCGAAGGCGACCAATTACCGATTGGCATTATTTTATGCGCGGATAAGAATGAAACCTTAGTCAAATATGCAACAGGCGGCTTGTCTCAACAAATTTTTGTCAGCAAATATTTGTTAAATTTGCCTTCGGAAGCGGCATTGCGACAAATCATTCAACAAGAACAACAAAAATTAAAACCTTAAAAGAGCCAGAATGAGCCTCCAAATCCATTCTTTAAGGGATGATTGAGGCTTATTCTCTAAATGAATTCGGAATCCTAAGCTTTGGCAGGACATATCTGCCCTCAAATCCTTTCGCATGAGTACATTTTTTACGATTCCTGCCTTCAAGTTCATTTGTACAAATCCAGCTGAACCACCACTAAAATCCACAACCCAAACGTAATTTATTGAAAAAAAGCCAGTTGAATATTATGTATATATAAAATATTGTTAATAACGGTGGCACTGACGCATACCCGCGCCGTCGAGCCTTTGCGTTGGGTTTTGCGGGGCATTGGCGGCAGTGCCATTGTTCTCGGTAGTTTTTTTAAATATTATTATCGTCCGAACTGAAAACTTGATTATAAAACGACTTAATAAATCAAGTTAGTTGCTGGGTCAAGGTTGCTTTTAAGCAACTTTGACCCAGCAACTAACTTGATTTATTAAGTCGTTTTAGGACTCTTATTAAAAACTATCGTTGACGATTGTAATAATACAACGTATCGGGCTGTTCTCCTTCAACTAATTTTTTGACATTATTGAGTGTTTGGATATACCATTCAAAATCTTTATCTTTATTATTAGTATATTCAATATCATAAAATCGAGCGAAAGAATGTTCTACTCCGGGAGCAATATATTCCACAAATTGATCTCTGGACATAGAAGCGATTTTACGGATTGATTTGTCCAACATTTTCAAAATATATTGCTTTTTAGCAGGGCTATACTCAATCTCCTCTTCGTCAAAAAAATATTTGCCGACATCGGCACCACTGTTCGCATCAATCCCTTCCAAAATCGTTCTGAACCAAGTAGGATGAGGCTTAGAGGATAAATACTTCACCAAAAAGGTTTGAACCCTACAGATGATAGCTGGATTTTCGTCAAACCATAAATTATTATAAGTGACTCGTTCTGCTGACATATTGTTTATTTTGTAATATTTATTAATTTGATAATTCCATATTTCTCTTTGATATACTGAATTGTTTCATTGTAAAAAGCAGGTACCTCCTGTTTCATGAGTGTTAAGTTAAGAATCACATAATTGGCTTCTATAAAATGTAAATCAACGGATTGAAAAAATTTTCTTTTCTGTTTCGGATCAAAATCAAACATTTTTAGGGCAACTAAGGTAAAACCGCCTCCAAACTCGTCAAAGGTCTTATTTTTGTACGTTCCGCTTAAAGAAATCCAATCCCCTTTGGGGTCGCTTGGATTGACTCTTTGATAACGTTCAAAGTATCCATATATTTCTTCTAAGTCATAAGCCGCTTCTCCTTCCGTTAAAATCACAGTTTTTCTATCGGGATCATTTCCTAATTGGTTGATACGTTCTTGTTTATTCGTTGTTCTGGTATTTTTTATGATTTTGATTTTAGCCAATAAAGAGACATCCCTTTCTTTAAAGAGTTTCCACTCATCCACTCATTTCGCATCTTTAACTATAATTGTTAAATCAGGAAGATTCGAGCCAAAAGTTTCAAAAAAAGTGTTGATTTCTGGTGTTTTACAAGCTTTTATCTGGGTCAGAAAAGCGGTGAATTCATCGTCTGTTACCGTTGTTAAAGTACAAATTTGTCGCAATCCTGCTTTTGCAATATTTGTAATAGCAACTCTTTTACAAATCGCAGAAACTTCAGTTTCAATTGTTGCATTACGGCAAGTTTGGGCAATAGTTAGCTGGGAGTCAATACATAACAATAAGACTAATATCAAAGATAAAGCCTTACGAAGAATAAATGGATGAATCATTTTAATCAAAATGTTTTAATTTGTGAACGAATAAGGTGTCCTGTTTTTATGTGCTGCGAAGATACAATGATTTAAGTTTGCTCGTATCTTGTTATGCATTTTTTTTGAACCAATTGCAAATTAAAGCCGTTTTTGCCATCAAATCGTTTCCAATTTTGAACTTTTGTAGGACATACTTGCTTCATTTCGTTTCCGATGATTGCATTTTGTACCACTCCTGCTCACAATTCCATTCGTACAAATCCAGCTTTTCCACCACTAAAATCTCAAAGCGATCCCAATTTCCTAATAGAAAGCCCGCTAATATTTATTTATATATGAGGGGTGGTCATAACCCTATTTTGATTCAAAATCAATGATTTACATATTAATAAAAAATTATCTAAAAATTTGCAAAAAACTATCGGTATTTTGCAGGGGTTGCCCATTTTTAAAGTTATCGTACATCAAGAGTTGAACACAAAGCACTGTCATCATTAAAAAGGTTTCATTAGATTTCAGTCCCTTAAAAGGGAGTTGTAATTCCTGAGTGAGGTCAAAAAGTTCTTTAATAAGGGCAAAACAAGGCTCTACGGAGGGTTTTCGTTGCAGATAAGTCCGTTGGGCGACCGAGGTTTGAACCAAATCATTATAGACTTTTTTAAACCAATCCTTGGTTTTTTCCGTTATATTTTCATAAATTTTAGGGGTTTGTACAAAAATATCCCAATTTTCATAAATTCGTTGAAGATTTCTCAAACAAAAATAACCGCTATCTCCGATGACGACCCCGATAAAATCTTTTATCGGTTCAATAAGTCGCTCCAGAAAATTATAGTCTTTAACCGAAGCCGTTGTGACACAAGCACTTATCGGAAATCGATTTTTATTACAGATTAAATGCAACCCGTAACCAAACCGCCAACCATGATAAGCGGATTTTGCCCACGAAGCCTCGGTATCAATGCTCGGGTGAGGAACTCGTCCCGTTTGCATATCTTTTTTGTGCCAAAGCCCTCCCAGAGCCCGAAAAACGCTTTTATCGACAAAGCCAAAGGAAAAACCAAAAATTTTTCGATTGAGGTTTGCGCAATTTTTCGCTAAATTCGGGATTAAAAAAGATAAAAGATTCGGCAATTGGTCTTTTCGACGTTGAATTGTTTTGCGAGACGGAACACTCGAAAAACCAAAAGCTTTATAATGGACTTTCAGATAACGCTCCATGGCTTGGTATTCATATATTTTTTTAAAATACATAATCATAAAAAACAATACGAAAGAAGCATGAGAATGCGTTACGGGCTTTCCCCCTTTTTTGTTCTTCGGAAGGAGCAAGAATACTTTGCTCAATACTTCCAAAAAAAGTTGTAATTTTGCAGACATTTTATTATTGGGCGTTTAAAAATTTCCTCAAAGGTCGAAAGATTTTGATTTTTTTAAACGCTTTTTTTATGCCTTTACCTCATATTATAACTAATTGATTTTCAAGGAGGTAGGTTATGACCACCCCTCA
>JBDKKX010000306.1:0-6813 GCA_039795795.1 Bacteroidota bacterium
AATGAAAGGCTGGACTATATTTTTGATAATTTTGGTTCCGAATTCAAAATTCAGTGGAAAAATGCTGCTTGATAAACTGGTTTATTTTTACTTAACTACTTAAATCAGTTATTTTACAAATTGTTAAAAAGAAGGATGTATTTAATACCACTCAATTTAGACGAGCCGTTCAAAAAAGTGTTTGGATCCCCTCATGTGGCTAAAGCATTCATACAAGATATGTTGAATGTGAAAATAACGTCTATTGAAAAATTAGAAAACGACCATAAAGTAACAAATGCTGCCGCCTTGGTTCGTTTTGATTATCGCTGCCAAATCAATGACAAATATGTGATTATTGAAATGCAGCAAGGTTATAAGCAAGATGTCGTCAAACGATTTTTTTTATATCATTGCTTGAATACGGCGTTGCAATTAGAGACGATTAAAGAAACCGTTGTTCGAGATAGGCATGGAAAAGAACATCGAACTCGAAATTATGTGGAATTAGAATCGGTCATTACCATTGTCTGGATGGCGCAAGATAATTTTGATTTGGAAGCGGATTACATTGAATATAATTTGTATCCAAAGGCTTATTCCGATTTTATAAAGCATGAAACGCTCTGGCAATCCTCGAAAAGCGAGTTAGAAGCCGAACGAAGCAAATTATTGCTACATCCCAAAAAAGACCGTCGAGAACTTTCTTTTTTAGCACAGAATCGTTTAATCTTTGTCTTTCAACCCAACATCATCAAAAACAAGCGAGGAACTCGTTATGCAAAATGGTTTGAGTTTGCGGAAAAAACACGCAATCCTAACAATAAAGCATCCGATTTTGATGAATTTTCTAACAATTCAATTTTTGCACAAATGATCCATCGATTAACAGTCAAACATGTTGACAATCAAGATTTAATTAAGGAGATGGGGGAAGAAGCCTATCTTGCAGCAAAAAAATTAGGCGAACAAGTACAAAAGGAGGAAGAACGCCACTTTATGTATTGGGATATCTATGATGAAATCACAGGGCAATACAAAGAAGAATATGATGCAAACCTAAAAGCAGAACGGGAATTAAGATACGCAGCTATAGACCGCGCTGAAGAGGCAATGTATGAAGCAGCTATCGTTAAAAGATTATTGGACAAGGCACAAAAGGAAAATCTGGAAGCGCAAGTGATATTGGAAAGATCCCAAAAAATATTGGAAAAAGAAAAAATGGAAGCCCAAAAAATATTGGAAAAAGAAAAAATGGAAGCTCAAAAAATATTGGAAAAAGAAAAAATGGAAGCCCAAAAAATATTGGAAAAAGAAAAAATGGAAGCTCAAAAAATATTGGAAAAAGAAAAAATAGAAGTCCAAAAAATATTGAAAAAAGAAAAGATGGAAGCCCAAAAAATATTGGAAAAAGAAAAGATGGAAGCCCAAAAAATATTGGAAAAAGAAAAGATGGAAGCCCAAAAAATATTGGAAAAAGAAAAAACAGAGCGCGTTGCTGCCAAAAAATTGTTGCAAGAGGAACAGAAAAAGGCTCGAAAATTGGAAAAAGAACAAAAAAAGTTATTAGAACAGAAACAAATTAAATTAATGAATAATTTGCTGACAGTTGGCTTGTCCGTAGATGTAATTGCGAAATCATTAGAAGTGTCAGTCGAACAAATCGTAGCTTGGCAAAAAATAAAAAAATAATTAAAAGCAAAGTCTCCAAAAAATCTAAATTTTGGAGACTTTATTTTTGAAATTTCTTGCAACGCAATATTTTATTTAATCAAATGAAGACATCACTTTAAACGTTTGCGGGTCTTTTCCCTCTATTTTGACGTTCAATAGATACATGCCGCGTGCTAATTTTCCCGTTTGCAACGTGTAATTGACTCCTTGAACCGCTTCTGTTTGGTCTATCACAACCTGTCCCACAGCATCTATCAAGCGGAATCGCACCGATTTTCCCACTATATCCGTGAAAGAAATCCATAATTTGTCAATAAATGGATTCGGCGCGACGAGATTGACCTCCAAACCAATCAATCCATCCCGTTTGACCACCACTGGCGTTGTATAAAAGGTATAATTATAATTCGACGCAGGGTCTTGATTCACGGATTTGAGGCGATAATAATACACATCATGCAAGGCACTCCCTACATTTTTAGTATAAGCCTGCTTATCAAGCGTCAAGATACCCGTCGCAGGGATATTGGCGATGCTGTCAAACTGCCATCCGTTCTCCGAAACTTCTAACACGTATCGTTGTGCATAATATTCGGGCAAGGATGCCCAATTGACATCAATACTCACGCCCGACCGCGCAAAAGCAGCATTAAAACCAACGATTTGAGTTTTGGTATCGCCTTCATATTTTTGAATTTCAATATCATCTATCGCCATGCCCGCTAACGGACTAACCGTTCCCGATTTAAAGACGATTCGGAAAGCAACATTCGATTGCCCCGCAAAACGACTGATATTGAGTTTAAATTTCGTCCACTCATTGTTCGTACCCGTAAAATAGTTCTGCCCCGCCAAAAAACCACTGCCATCCGGTACTACTTTGCTATTATACCAATTGGGGTCGTTAGAACTGCCCAATTGAGCCCAATTGCCCCCTTTATCCGCCGAATATTCAATATTGAATCCATCATAGCCATTTTGCGCAATGAATTTTGCCCAAAAACTGATTTCATAAATGCCAAATTGTGAAAAATTATAAGTAGGCAAATAAAGCATGGTCGTCGTGCTGGGCTGAACCGATGCTTCCGCTAAACCAACGACATACGCGTTCGTACCACTATGTGTACCCTCTTTGCCGTTGATGGCAGAACGACCGCGTTCAAACTTGGAGCCCGCTACGTGATTCACTCCAAAATGAGTATCACTGCCCTCAAAATTACCTTGATAATCCGTCGTACCCGCTTTGTAAGGTACGGACAACGTCGGTAAAATTTTAACAGAACTATTGGAAATCAATGCATTATCATTATTGACTTTCAAACTAACGTTATAAGTACCCGTGTTGGCATAACTATGTTGCGTATTTTCCAACGTGTCCGTTGCGCCATCGCCAAAATTCCAAAGGAAAGTTTCCGCGCCATTGCTATTCTCTCCTTTAAACTCCATCGCACCCTCCTTGTAACCCACTTGTTGATAAGTGGCAGCAACAGAAGGCGCTGAAAAAACCCCAGTTGTCCATAAGCCGCGTCCATAAGTTGCCGCCGCAACCATTTTATCCGATTGGCGCAACCGCAACATGTCTGTCCGAACCAAAGGCGTTCCGCGATTCGGCACAGGAGGCAACCAAGTCGTATTGTCCCCATTCAAACTTTCCGTTGTCCAAACCCCAAAATCAGTAGCTATCAACGCCTGATTCGCGTTATTCGGGCTAAAAATGCCCCACCGAATCGGCATATCGGGTAAATTATTAGGAATATTAACCCCTTCAGAACCTTTCCAAGTATTTCCACCATCTTGAGATTCCCAAATGCTATTCCGCGCACCATAGCTTGAAACCGTCAATAATAGGTGATTCGCATCGCCTCTTTGAACATCAATCGACGATACATTGCCCCCAAAACCACTGCCTACGGGTGTCGCAGTCAAAGTAACCCCTGTATGCGCATTGTCTATTTTATACAAAAGCCCACCCGTCGTGCCGACATAAATGCGATTCGGCGTATTCGGGTCAACCCCAATATGCGAAATCGTCGAAGAAGTCCCATTGGAAAACGTAACATTCCCAACATCTACCGCCCCCGCAACCCCCGTAGCCAAATTCCAACGCCATAAATCATTAGCATTCGATTGCGCATAAAAAATATTCGTCGCATGATCCAAATCCGAAGGCGTTAAAAATTTGCCTTTAGAATTCGTCCCCCCACTAAAACTCAAACCCGCATTGGTCGAAAGCGAAAATGAACCATTATATAAAGAAACAATTTGATAATTTGGATTATTCTGGTTGATGAAGCAGTAAAAACCATCACCACCCAATACCGTTCGGCTTGGCGCAACACCACCCGCATTGATTTGCTGCGAACCATTATCTTGCGCCCCCGCTAAATAGTAATTCGTACCCGCCGTCGGATGAATGGCGCAAGCATACAACAACGTTGTGATATAATTATCGTTTTTGCCCGAATAAGCAAAATTAGATTCTGCATTCATCACCCGAAAAAGTCCTCCGTCACACCCCACATAACCGACAGTGCCATTGCCCGGCTCAAAAGTAAAGCCATGATGATCCGCATGCACATAAGGATACCCAGTGCCTGTCCAAGAACTCACTTGTGTCCAACTCGTGCCGCCATCCATCGTTCTAAACAAATCTACCCCACCTACATACGCCACATTGGGATTTGTGGGCGACACTGCCAACGATAAATCATACCAAGCTTGACCGCGTGTAAAATCCGTCGTACTTGCCGCACCACCGCCATCTCGCCAAGATAAACGAGGCGTTGCACGCCAAGTCGCCCCACCATCCGTCGTTTTATAGACCGCAGAACCAACCCCGCCTTGATTCCCAACCAAATAGATAACATTGGCATCCGAAGGCGCGACCGCCATTTCTATGCGACTCCACCCTGTTGGAAAACCATTATTAAGCGTAGCAAGCCCCGTCCAACTACCAGGGTCGCCATTGGAAGTGGATTTATAAACATTACTACTCGTTGCCGCATAAACGATATTCCCCACATGCTGTACCCGCCAATTCCCATTTGTAGCACCACCCGCTACACCGACACCCAATACCTTTACCCAAGTCGTCCCACCGTCGGTACTTCGATTCACGCCATTATCCAGCGTACTGACAAAAACATGCCCATTCGCAGGATTAATCGAAAGCGCGGCACAACGATTAAAGCCCCCAGAAACCGTCGAAGACAATAATTTCCAAGTATTGCCGCCATCCACCGATTTCATAATGCCCCTTCCAGGCGCGTCACTTGCATCAACATCCCCCGTACCCAGATACATGATTTTAGGATTATTAGAATCCTGCGCAATAGAGCTAATCGCTAACGTTGCAGACCAATCATCCACCAATTTCCAAATCGGTTTGATGGCGGTAATGTCCATGGTTTTCCAAAGTCCGCCTGTCGCAGCAGCCACAAAAATCGTTTTGCGCGAAGCATCACTCAAATCCACCAAAATAGCGCGAGACCGCCCACCCACATTGTTGGGTCCCCGATTCGTCCAACGCGCTCGCGACAATGCCCCCCTTTCAAAACGACCTTGCTGTTCCAACGTTTGTTGGCGACGCAAGGTTTGTTCCAAAGCAGCAAGTTTACGCTCGGAAGGCACGTAACCCAAGGATGGATCCATTGTACGCTCTTTTTCCATCGCCAATGCCTCATCAATGCGCTCTACTTTAAGCCGTTTTTTAAAAAAATAAGGATGGGTCACTTCTCGCGCCTCCGATTGAATAGCTGCAATTGTCGTTGGCTCGGCAATTTTAGCCACTTTTTTTACAGTTTGAATCTGTGCAGCATACAGTTCACCAGTTTTCAACACATCAGTAGCCGAAACAGTTGAAGGCACTGCACTTGGGACATCCTGGGTTAATAATGTTTGTTTTACTGCAAAACCAATAGCCGCAGCGATAAGTGCAAACAAGAATCTTTTAGAAATACCTTCGTAAATCTTTTTTTTCATGCTATGTTATGGTTTATGACTTTTTGTAAGAGTTTGGTAAATAGGACTCAAAATAGATGAGTTTGAATTAAAGCTACAAAATTAAAAAATATATTTATTTTTTATTCAACATAAATGATGTGATACGCTGGAATTGGGATTAAATGGGATTTTTTTGGGATTAAATGGGATTGATTTTTAGGATTCACAGGATTAAAATCCTCCGAATCCTAAAAATCAATCCCATTTAATCCCAAAAAAATCCCATTTAATCCTAATTCCAACGCACTTATAAAAAAATACGTTGTTTAGACCACGTTTCAAAGCAAAAAAGGTTGCTTCTATCTTTGTATCAGCCAAAGAGAGAACGAAACTAAAATCAATAAAAGTACACTGGATTTTAAATATAATCAAAAATTTGCAAGTGGAGTGCAAAAAGCAGAAAGCAAAACGAATGGAAGAGAAATAAGAAGCAAAAATAGAAGATAAGCCGCAAAATAAAAATTAATCCCAATATTTTCCCATGAATGCCCAAGTCGTTTCATGTTTAAAAACCTCGCTGCCCATATCTGCGTAAATATCCCCTGCTCCTTTTTGAGTACGCAAGGCTTCTAAATCTTCTTGGGAGTGTCGGTAAACGCGCTTTGTCCGAAAATGCCCTTTAATGGCTTGATTAATTAACTTCACAAACAAATCATGTCGCACATTTTCCGATTTTTTCAAATAAGCATTTCGATAATACTCCAAAGAAGCAATTCGTTCCATGATTTCATTTTCAATATCCCTTGTTTTGGTTTTTTTCGACTGCTCAATCAACGCATGCAATAACTGAATAATTTGAATAGAAATATTCATCCCCATTTTATCTTTCGATAAAAACAAGAGCGATTTGCTAAACACAACTGGGTCATAAGGGCGAGTAAAGGAGTCATCATCCTCTGCCCCTAATTGAATGTGTTTCGTGGCAACCAAAAACTGCATAAAAACTTCATAAATCCGAAATTCCTCCATTAAAACTTGCACTTGTTTTTGATTGTCTAAATTATCGATTAAAATTTTGAAAAAACGCCAAGCTTCTTGATAATTTTCTGTAAAAAGATATAATTTCATTAAGGTAAACCCACGATTAAACCAGTTGTGCGTACCAATCGGTTCACTCTCCAATGAAATGCGAATAAACGTAATACCAGCCTCATATTG
>JBDKKX010000307.1:0-6762 GCA_039795795.1 Bacteroidota bacterium
TAACAAAAATACTTTTCGGCACAGATTGAACCGATTCAACGAGATTTACACAGATTTTTTTTGTTTTAACGTTTGAAAATCAAAAAAAATCTGTGAAAATCCGTTGAATCTGTTCAATCTGTGCCGAAAAGTATTTTTGTCACGTACTGAGATTTTATTGTAATTTTGAATTTAAATAAACGGGACAAAAAAAATTACGGTACGAATTGGAACACAGATGACACGGATTTTACGAATTTACGCGGATTTTTTGGGATGTTTCATTCCGTGCGAAAAGTAGGTTACAAATGGGGATACGAATGGATGTACGGATTTCACGGATTCGTACGGATTTTTTTTGGAATTCCTGCTCGAAACCCCAAGCAAAAAAAACAAAAAAAATCCGTACCAATCGGTGAAATCCGTGAAATCCGTACATCCATTCGTATCCCAATGTATTCAAAGTGTAACCTAAAAATGAAACATCCCAAAAAATCCGCGTAAATTCGTAAAATCCGTGTCCTCCGTGTTTCCATTCGCTCTACCCCTTTTTTGTCCCCTACTAAGAATTTAATCCGAATTCCACATTCATATATCATTTGGAGCGCAATCGTATCACAGGGCAAATCAATTCTTCCAATGAAATGCCTCCATGTTGGAAAGTATTTTTATAATAATTATTGAAATAATTGTAATTGTTCGGATACAAGAAAAAAGTATCTTCCTTCGCAAAAATATACGTCGAACTCACATTCGGACGCGGCAAACCTGCGGTTTTCGGGTCGCGCACTTCCAAGACATCTTTCCTATCATATTGCAAATTTCTACCCACTTTGTACCGCAAATTCGTGGTCGTTTCCTTATCGCCGACCACTCGTGAAGGGTTTTTAACCCGAATCGTCCCATGATCCGTCGTGATAATCAATCGAATATTTTTTTCCGCCAACCGTTGCAATGCCGACCAAATCGGCGAATGCACAAACCACGAACGCGTCAACGAACGATATGCCGTTTCATCTCCTGCCAATTCTTTCAAGACTTCCATCTCCGTCCGTGCATGAGAAAGCATATCAATAAAATTATATACAATTACGCTTAAATCATTATTGGCATACCGTATAATATTGTCATTCAATTGTTTAGCTGCCGCGACGTTGGTAATTTTGACATAATCAAAACGCAATTCTTTCCGAATCGTTCGTTTCAATTGGTCTGCGAGGAACTCGTGTTCATGCAAATTTTTGCCCCCATCTTCGGAATCGTTCAACCATTTATCGGGAAAACGCGCCTCAATATCCGCAGGCATCAAACCCGAAAAAATCGCATTTCGACTATATTGCGTGCTTGCGGGCAATATCGAACAAAAATAATCCTCCTCCTCGACCCGATACAATTCCGAAATAATCGGTTCTAAAACTTTCCATTGGTCAAAACGCAGGTTATCTAACAATAACATTACGGTCGGAACGCCATCGCCCACATACGGCAAAACCTTCGTGCGCATCAATTGATGTGACATTAAAGGCGCGTTTTGCTTATTTTTATTCAGCCAATCGACATAATTTTTGGCAATATATTTTGAAAAAGCTTTATTTGCCTCACTTTTTTGGTCGGTGAGAATTTCACTCATTTCCGTATTATTGCCCGCGTCCATGCGCAATTCCCAACTAATTATTTTTTTATACACCTCGACCCATTCCGCCATATTCAATCCACTATTAATTTGATTGAACAATTCAATGAAGTTTTGTTGATAATCCGCATTCGTTTTCTCATTGATGAGGCGTTTTTTGTCGGTAATCCGCTTGAGGGTCATCAAAATTTGATTGGGATTGACGGGTTTTATCAAATAATCTTTGATTTGCGCGCCAATCGCAGAATCCATTACATGTTCCGCCTCATTTTTGGTAATCATCACCACAGGCAAATGAGGAAAATTCTCTTTGAGCCGAGATAATGTTTCCAATCCCGTCAAACCGGGCATGGATTCATCCAAAAATACTACGTCAAAATCCCGTTGTGCATCACACTCCTCGAGCGCGTCGTGACCGTTCGTGACCGTCACCACATCATATCCTTTTTGTTTTAAAAAAAGCGTATGCGGTTTCAATAAATCAATTTCGTCATCTGCCCACAAAATTCTAATTTTATCCATCTTTTCTACCTTAAAAAGGTTTAAAATATATATCTTTGATTTTCAATAATATACAAATATTGTAAAAAAAACTTTTGGAACGGTATTTGCAAAGTGCCTTCTCGTTATTGTGTAGGTTATTCTGTAATTGAAACAAAAGTGATTAAATTATGAATAATCAAAACACGCGCTGGAATTAGGATTAAATGGGATTTTTATGGGATTAAATGGGATTGATTGTTGGGATTTATGGGATTCAATGTTGTAAATTCCATAAATCCCAACAATCAATCCTATTTAATCCCATAAAAATCCCATTTAATCCCAATTCCAACCGCCCCAACTAAAATGCAAATTACGACATTAATACCCGCGTTTTAAAAAAAAATGTAAAAATAATTGCCTTTAAATTTCTTAAAACGAGATTTTTTTTAAAAAATTTGCAGCCATAAAGCCCGATTTTAGAAATGATAAAAAAAATTTATCTTTTTTTTTAAAATTTTTGAATAAAAATATACGTTGTAATTATTTTTTATCTTAAATTTACATCGTGATTTTGTTGAAGGCATTTTAGTTAATGTTTAGTTAAATTTCAAATGCAAAAAAAGGTCAAAATTTTTAACGACCCCGTTTATGGATTCATTCCTGTACCCGTCGGTATCTTGTTAGAAATCATTGAACACCCTTTTTTTCAACGATTGCGGCGGATTTCGCAATTAGGATTGACTTCCTACGTTTATCCAGGGGCGTTACACACCCGCTTTCATCACGCACTTGGAGCATTGCATTTGATGACCCGCGCTATTGAAGTATTGCGCACGAAGGGCGTTGACATTTCGGAAATTGAAGCAGAAGCAGTTTGTATAGCGATTTTATTACATGATATAGGTCATGGTCCTTTTTCGCACGCGCTCGAACATACGATTATTGACATTCACCACGAGGAAATGTCGATTCTTTTTATGGAAGAACTCAATCTTCAATTCAATGGAAAGTTACAATTGGCAATTCAGATTTTTAAAGGAACGCATCCTAAAAAATTCTTACATCAATTGGTTTCTGGACAGTTAGATATGGATAGATTGGATTATTTGTCCCGCGACAGTTTTTTCACAGGCGTTACGGAAGGTTCGGTAGGACACGACCGTTTGATACAAATGTTGAATGTGTTTGAAGGCGAATTAGTAGTCGAGGAAAAAGGGATTTATAGTGTAGAGCATTTTTTGATTGCGCGCCGACTCATGTATTGGCAAGTTTATTTGCACAAAACGGTGTTGTCCGCAGAGCAAATGTTGATTAAAACTTTGCAACGAGCAAAACAATTAGTCCAAGAAGGAACTCGCTTAGAAAGTTTTGGTAATTTAAATTATTTTCTAAATCAATCTTTTACAGATAGTGATAAAAAAAATATAAAAAAAATGCCAAATCATTTTGCCATGTTAGATGATTTTGATATTATTGCATCGTTAAAGCAATGGACAATACATGGCGACCTCGTTTTATCCTATCTGGCGAAGTGCATACTGCACCGAAAACTGTTTAAGGTACGACTGCAAAATACGGTGATTCCTCACTCGGAAATTGCGGCGGCTGAAGCACTGATTAAACAACAGTTTTCACAATTATCCGATGCGGAAATCCGTTATTGGGTATTTACAGGCAAGGAAAGTAACCGAACTTACAATAAGAAAAAAGATGATATTAAGATATTGATGAAGAGCGGAAATGTCCGTTCGTTTTCCCAAAGTGCAGATTACGAGTTGCAAACAAAAATAATTTACAGATATTATATCTGTTTTCCAAAAAGTTTTTAAATTTGCATTTAGTAAGCGCGCTGGCGGAGAAATTCTTGTTCAAAAAAATGTTAATAAAAGGTTATACAATTGTAAATCAATGGATTAACAATATTTTGAATTCGGTTTCGCACCCGTTCGGGAAACTTTTTAAGTTTCCCGAACGGGTGCGAAACCAGATTCAATCCTTAAAAGCTGACTTAAATATTTTAATTAATATTTACTTTACAATTCATTCATTAAAATTTTCTAATTCATTCTAAATCAAACTCAGAGTTATGAGAAGATTAAACCTGATTCTTTCTGCTGCGATGTCTTTCGGTGCAGTGATGGCTTTCGCGCAAGATACGCCACCGAATGCTCAGCCTGGTAAGTGCTATGCAAAGTGTATGATTCCAGATCAGTACGAGACTAAAACAGAAACTGTTGAAACGAAGGGTGCATCTATCCGCCGCGAAGCAGTGCCTGCTCAATATGGTAGCGTAACTGACCAAGTTTTAGTTAAAGCGGAAAGCAAGCGCGTAACGGCGGTGCCTGCGACGTTTGAGACTGTGACGGAAACTATCATGACGAAGCCAGAAAGCAAGCGTTTAATTTCGGTACCGGCAACATACGAAACGGTTACTGAAAAGGTGATGACTAAAGGGGAAAGCAAGCGTTTAATGCCTGTCCCTGCGACTTACGAAACGATTTCTGAAACTGTAATGGTGAAACCAGAAGCGAAGCGTTTGATTCCTGTGCCTGCGACTTTTGAAACCGTGACTGAAACAATCCAAAGCAAAGCGGAAAGCAAGCGCGTGATTGAAGTCCCTGCGACTTACGAAACGGCTACGGAGCAGTACGAGGCAGAAGGTCCGAGCGAAAGAGTGGAAGTGATGCAACCTCGTTTTGAAGCGGTTACAGAGCGCGTGAAAGTAAGAGAAAAAGAAACAAAATGGGTTAAAAAACAAGGCGACAAAGGTTGTTTGTCTAATGACCCGAACGATTGTTTGGTTTGGTGTTTGGTTGAAGTGCCAGAAGAGTACAAAACTATCACTAAAATGATCAACAAAGGTTGTGATGCTTCAGGTGTTGCGGATGCGGGTTGTGTTAAAAAGACTCCAATCCCTGCAAGAATGGCAACTCGGACGGTTCAAAAAGTAGCTACGCCTGCAACAGTGAAGGAAGAAGTTATCCCTGCGGAGTACAGAACAGTTACTAAACAAGTGTTGAAAACGCCTGAAACCGTTAAAGAAGAAACAATTCCTGCGGAGTACAGAACGGTAACACGTCAAGTGGTTAAAACACCTGCGACTTTCCGTGAAGAAACTATTCCTGCGGAGTACGGTACAATCACAAAGCAAGTGTTGAAAACGCCTGCTTCTACAAAAGAAGAAGCGATTCCTGCACAATACTCTACTGTAACGAAGCAAGTTATCAAAACGCCTGCGACTTACAAGGAAGAAGTTATCCCTGCGCAGTATGCGACTCAAACGCGTCGTCAAATGACAAATGCTCCTGCTGCTCGTGAAATCAACGTGCCTGCTGAGTATTCTACATACACACGTCGTCAGTTGGTGAAAGCGGGTGGTTTCTCTGAGTGGAGAGAAGTGGTTTGTGGTACGAACATCACTGAGTCGAACATCCGTAAATTACAACATGCGTTGAAAAACAGAGGTTACGATCCAGGACCAGCAGATAACGTATTCGGTGCTCAAACGAAAGCAGCTTTAATCAAATATCAAAAAGATAAAGGTTTGCCTGTGGGTAACTTGGATATGGAAACAATGAAATCTTTGGGCTTGAACTTCAATAACTAATTTTTTGAAGTCATTCCATTAGACGGATATAACAAAACGGTGTAGGTGCTTGTAACCTGCGCCGTTTTTGTTTTTTGGAACACATAGGAACATAGAACACATCGTTTTTGGAACACATAGGAACATAGAACACATAGATTTTTTCAATAATTGAATTAATCGTTAAAAAAATCTATGTGTCCTATGTTCCTATGTGTTCCAAAAACGATGTGTTCTATGTCCCTATGTGTTCCAAAAACGATGTGTCCTATGTCCCTATGTGTTCCAAAAAAAAACATTAAATCTATGAAAAATACAATTTTACTAATTGGGTTGGTGTTAAAAACCCTACCTGCATTGACGCAAATCTTTCCGCGTATAAATATTCCATTGAAAATCAACAACTTACCTACACCAAATGCTTGGGCAGGAGGGCTCAACGCGCCACAATGGAGTGAAGTCGATTTAAACAACGATGGTAAAAAAGACTTATTTATTTTCGACCGAATCGGAAATATATCCTTACCTTTTTTAAATCAATCCACCATCCCAGGCGAATCGAAATATGTTTTCGCGCCCGAATATTTGGCTTATTTTCCAAAAATGAATGATATTGCCCTTCTACGCGACTTCAATGGAGACGGAATCGCAGATATTTTCACTTTTAACGATGGTATCCCAAGTGGTTTGCGCGTTTTCAAAGGCAAAATCGTTCAAAACCACATTGCTTTTGACCCGATTCATTTTCAAAACTATGCTTTTGATATTTTGAATTATGTTAATGTGTCAGGCTTACGCTTTAACCTTTACGTTAATATTACAGACATTCCTGCGATTGAAGACATGGATGGCGATGGCGATTTGGATATTGTGGCATTTAGTTCGGGCGGCGGCAATGCCGTTTACTACGCAAATCAATCGGTGGAACGCGGTTTTCGGCGCGACAGCCTTCTTTTTGAACAAAAAGACAATTGTTGGGGACGTTTTTACGATAATGGGGCAAGTTTAACCGTCAAATTGGGTAACAGCGATTCGTGTGCACGCAATTTCAGCAACGAGGCAACTCGACATCCAACTT
>JBDKKX010000308.1:0-6760 GCA_039795795.1 Bacteroidota bacterium
TTACGATACAAATGGGAACGCGGAGGACGCGGATTTTACGGATTTACACGGATTTTTTTGTATTTTAGGCTTAAAATCCAACTTAAATTCCCCAAAAAAATCCGTGTAAATCTGTAAAATCTGCGTCCTCTGTGTTCCCATTCGCTCTACACCTTTTTTGTCCCGTACTAAGGATAAATCCCAAAAATCCAAAAAAATCAATCCCATTTAATCCCAAAAAAATCCCATTTAATCCCAATTCTAAGCCCGCTTTTTCTTCAAACTTTTCAAAAAGGCTTCCAATTCAGGTTCGCCATGGTATAATACTTCACGCGGTTTGCTGCCCTCGTTCGGTCCGACTACGCCCAATGCCTCCAATTGATCCATAATCCGCCCCGCCCGATTGTAACCCAATTTCAATCTTCGTTGAATCATCGAAGTCGAACCATGTTGATTTTGAACCACAAGCCGCGCCGCATCGTCCAACATATCGTCCAAATCGTCCAACGCAAGGGTTGCAGGTCCATGTTCTGTATCTTCGCCCTTGAATTCGGGCAAGAAAAACGGTTTCGGATAACCTTGTTGCTGGTCGATGAAATCAATCACTTTTTCCACTTCGGGCGTATCCACAAACGCGCATTGCAAACGAACCACATCGCTGCCCGCCGATAACAACATATCGCCGCGCCCAATCAATTGATCCGCGCCACCCGTATCCAAAATCGTCCGCGAATCTATCTTGGAAGTCACTTTGAACGCCAACCGCGCAGGGAAATTCGCCTTGATAACCCCCGTAATAATATTGACCGACGGACGCTGCGTCGCAATAATCAAGTGAATCCCAACCGCCCGCGCCAATTGCGCCAACCGACCAATCGGCAATTCAATTTCCTTGCCCGCCGTCATAATCAAATCCGCAAACTCGTCAATCACCAACACGATAAACGGCAAATACGCATGTCCCTTTTCAGGATTCAGCTTCCGAGCCACAAATTTCTCATTATACTCCTTAATATTCCGCGCCTGCGCCTTTTTCAACAAATCATACCGCGCATCCATTTCGATACATAACGAATTTAACGTATGTACAACTTTCGCAGTATCCGTGATAATCGGCTCCATCTGGTCGGGCAAATACGCTAAAAAATGATTTTCAATTTTCGCATAAGGCGAAAGTTCCACTTTTTTAGGGTCAATCAAAACCAATTTCAATTGCGAAGGATGCTTTTTATACAACAACGACATTAATATGGTGTTAATCCCCACCGATTTCCCCTGTCCCGTCGCACCCGCAATCAATAAATGCGGCATTTTCGCCAAATCCACTACAAAAACTTCATCTTGAATCGTTTTGCCCAGCGCAATCGGCAAATCCGCATCCGATTTACGGAATTTATCCGACATCAACACTTCCCGTAACGAAACAATTTGTTTTTTCTTATTCGGCACTTCAATCCCGACCGTTCCTTTTCCGGGCATCGGCGCGATAATCCGAATCCCCAAAGCCGATAAACTCAACGCAATATCATCTTCCAAATTCTTAATCCGCGAAATCCGAACGCCCGCCGCAGGAATAATCTCATATAAAGTCACCGTCGGACCCACCGTCGCGCGAATTTTCGTAATTTCAATCTTATAATTCAATAAAGTTTCAATAATTTGGTCTTTATTGTATTCCAACTCTGCGCGGTCGATTTCGATTTTAGCATCTTCATAATTATCCAACAACGTCAAAACAGGGCGTTCATAAGCAGGCAAATCCGCCGTCGCATCGTAAGGCGTGCCAATTTTACCATATTCCTCGTCCGACAAACCCGTAAACAACATTTGTGGCTGCTTCGGTTTCACCATTTTGGCAGCAGGTGCTTCCACCTCAATCGGCGTATTCGCACTTGCACTCGGTGCTGCAATTTCCAAAGCCGTCCCTTCACCCGCTTTCAAAGCGACGGGTTTATCTTTGGGCGGGTTTGTAAGCTGCAATTCGCCTTCGATTTTTGGTTTTTCACCCTCGACAGGCGATTTTTCCAACACAATTTTAGGCGTTTTCTCTGCTTTTTCCTTCGGCGGCTCGACCAGTTTTTCCTTTTCGCCCAACGCATCTTCCATAAAACCTTTCTCATTCGCCTTGATAGGGGCTAAAGAAGTCGCAGGTAATTTCTCATTTTTAGGCGTGAGCGAAGCAGGTTTGCCATTATTTTTGGCATTAGAATTATTGGCATTATCCTCCGCAATATCCTCCGCCGTACGAGACGCTTGAGCAGATTGGAACTTTTGGTCGCCTGTACGATACCGTCCATCCCAAATATTATAGAGGAAATCCTCCGCTTTACCCTTGTTGAAACCCGCAATATCAGGATTAAACGTCCAGATAACAAGCCCAATAAACCCAAAAATAGCTAAAACCGCCACTCCAAATTTACCGACAAAACCCGCCAACCAACTACTGATACTCAATCCAAAAGTGCCGCCCCAAGGAAACTGCGCTCCCCAAAGCGATGACACGAAGCCCAACAAAATAGAACCCGCAATCATCCATAAAACACTGTTTCTGAATCGTTTAGAATACCTTTCCGTCGGCACGTCATTGACAATGCCAATGCCATACATGCCCAACAAATATACGATAATGAACGACGGCAATCCGAATAACCAATAAAAAAATAAATTGGATACGATTGCGCCCAAACGCCCTAACCAATTTTCCATTTGCTTGTCCGAGACGAGCAAATCCAACGAAAATCGATTCACCAAATCGCTATCATTTTCCCACGTAAACAGGTAGGACGTGAAAGCGATGCACAGGTACAGTGACAAGAACAATAAAAATATCCCTCGAAGTTTCTGTGGTCGAGGATCCTCAGTGGTTTTTTTTGCCATTGTTTTCTCTTGACTATAAGTGGTTTAAGAAGTGTGCAATTCCTTATATGTTAAAAATGAAAGATTGGTTGCAAAAATAAACATTTTGCATCTTTCAAACAGCATTTCGTAGAATAATTTTAAAAAATCCTTTTATTACAAGTATTTTACCAAAAATAGGTACGCCAAAATGCTAAAAAAAGGTCTCTTATTTGCCTCCTTTTCGATAGGATGTTATTTAAAGCGTAATTATCTCATAAATTATTCCAACATGTTACAAGACCCGCGTATCAAAAAATTTATACAAATTGCTACAACTGCAATGATAATATTGCTACTTTTGCAATATATTACGGTGCATACGATGCAAATTCCAGAAACGATTTTTACGGCTTTGTTAATCGGAGCATTTGCAACCATTTGGAGACGGAACTTTTGAACCCCAATTTTAGACAACGAACTCAACTTATTAAACGCCATTTTTACATTTTTGATTCTTGATGATGAAACATAAGCAATTGATTTGCAGCATTTTAACCTGCTGGATAGTGTGCTGTGGCACGTTGCAGCTCCCTGCACAAATCAAAAAAGGCTTTGAAGCCCTTAAAAAACGAGATTTTACAACTGCTAAAAAAGCGTTTGAAAATGATTTAACCCAGCCAGATAACAATGGTTTTGCCCGTTACGGGCTTGCTTTAATTTTAATGCAGGGCAAAAATGCTAAAAATGTGGATTCATTGATGGCGGCAGATGTCCTTTTGAAAGGATTGGAAAACGAAGGTTGGGGTTCTAACGAAAAAGAAGCGGCTTTGCGCAAAGATTTTGGGATTTCACGGAAGTCCGTTCCGTTGAAACGCGCCGCAATTGTGGAAAAATTGGTCGCTCAAATGACCGAAGCCGATAATTTGAATCTTTATGATTATTTGAATGACCATTATCCCAATTGGTTGAAAATCAATATGGAACACTTTATGGAAATTCGACAAGACATTGTTCAACGCTTATTCAAAACGGCAACCGATTATGCAACTTTGACCGCCGTTTATAAACGACATCAAGCCGTTTTGCGCGTGAACAATTTGATTTTCTATGATTTGTTTGAAACAAAAATTTTAAATATTTTTTTAAAAGAGCGCGGTTTGGCGCAGTTGCAACAGTTTGCCAAAGATTATCCCGAACATTTTGTGGCATCGGATTGCTATTTGGATCCATTAGCCGCGTGTGCGCAACGCGATTCTATTTTAGGCGGACTGCATTTTTTGGATCAATATCCACTTTCGATATTGGATTTTTTGGCGGTCAATCATACTTTTCAACGCGCCGAACAAGTGCAACAACGCGCTCAAGGCGAATCCCAAAGGCGTTGGAAACACCTCATCGCTGAAACGGCTTTGACGGAATTTGCTGAAAATACTTCCGATATAGCCGCCATTACGCAAAAAGTGTCCGATTGGTTGGATAATGGGTATCAAAATCCATTTATTTACCACAAAGTGTTGGAAATTGCAGCGATTTTGCATGAAAAAAAGGCGGATGAAGCCGCAGTACAGATTTTGAAAAAAGCGAAATTGTTGTTTCCCGATAAAACGCCCGATAATTGTTTTTCACCATATATTTATTACACGACGAAACAAAAAAGATTTCAGTCTGCAATTAATTTGTTGGAAAAACCGACGCGCAATTTACAAAAAACACCTTTCCTACCTGCAAACACGGCAGAAGACCATGAATCTTCGCCCGTCATCACAACGGACGGGCAGGAATTATACTTTGCCCGAGCCAGCGGACACGCGGTGGATAACGAAGACATATATATATGTCGCAAAATGGCAAATGGCGATTGGTCGCCGCCTCAAAAAGTGCCAAATCTTTCCGAAAAAGGCAATGAAGCCCCCCTTTCCATCACCGCAGATGGGATGTTGATGTTGGTGGCGGTGAATGCACGCTTGCATTTCAGCACGCGGACGGCAGATGGTTGGTCAAAACCAGTGTTTTTAAAACAAATTCATCAATATTTTCCTTGGATTGGGAAAGCAACTTTGTCTTCCGATGGTCGAGTTTTGTTGTTTGAAGCAGGACATCAGAATTCTAAAACCAGCGCGGAAGTGCGTTCGATTGCCCTGTACGCCAGCATTCGCAACCCTGACGGCAGTTGGCGCGAACCTTTTTCGTTGGGTTCAGATGTGAATAAATGGGGATATAAATCTCGGTCGCCGTTTTTGAGTCGAGATGACCAAACGTTGTATTTTAGTTCCGATGCGTTTGACGGTTTGGGCGAAACCGACGTGTTGATGACGCGCCGTTTGGACGATACTTGGCAAAAATGGACTCCGCCCATGAATTTAGGCAAAGAAATCAATAGTTTTTCAGACGATTGGGGCTTTAATTTCAATATTACGCCTGGAAGCCGTTTGGCTTACGTCGCTTCTAAACAAAAAACGTATGATATTTTCACGATTTCCTTGCCTGCGGAAGTCCGTCCCGCGCCTCGAACGGCTGTTATCGGCAAAGGAGATGCGCGAGTTGCAGGCGGCAAAATCATCTTTCGAGATGCTCAGACCAATGCTTTTGTGGCAGAAGTGACGATTAAACCCGATGGAACCTATTCCGCTTTGTTGCCGCCAGGGAAAGTTTATACGAAATTGTTGGAAAAAGAAGGCACATTGCCCTTGTTAAGCCTGTTGGATTTGCGCGAAAGCACCTCGGATTTGGAAGAAAAAGGCGTGCAAACCTCAATTCCCATGGTTTTTATGGACGATTTATTGGAAAATCAAAAAGCCATTCCCGTAGATATATTGTTTGAAAAAAATCAAATTGGTTTTACGAATGAATCTTATGCCATTTTGGAATATTTAAATCAATTGTTTCAAAAAATGCCATTTCAAATAGAAATTATTGGTCATACGGACAATACGGGCGACCCAAATCATAATCACAAACTTTCCAAAGACCGCGCCGAAGCGATTAAAAATTACTTGGTGGGCAAAGGCATTGCAGCAACGCGCATCTCGACGGAAGGCAAAGGTTCAGATTTTCCAATCCAATCCAATGCAACAGAAGCGGGGCAAAAAGCAAATCGACGCGTAGAAATTAGATTGAAACGGTAAAAAATTTTCCCGCAGATTTCGCAGATTGCTTCGCAGATTTTCGCGGAAGGACATTCCAATGAAAAATCTGCGAAATTTGCGGGAAAAAAATCTAACGGCTTTTTCAAAAAACCAATTTTAACCAAAATTGATTCACGCCATCGCCTTGAATAATCGCAATTTTTTCCATATTTAACAATTCCAACATCGCTAAAAACGTCACTATCGCATGAATCCGATTGTCCAAATCCCCATAAATCGCTTCAAAATCAAGGGCTTCATCCGTTTTCAGTATTTCCAACAAATAGGCTTGTTGTTCCTGAATCGTGTATTCGTACTTAATCACTTGATGAATTTTACGACTTTTTTTCTCCTCGTAACGATTGATTAAATTTTCATATATTTTCAATAATTTAAACAAAGTAAACGATTCTAACTCGCTGTCCACCAAGGCTTTAACGGCAATTTGTTGTAATTCAGAAGTGACTCCTCCCCTACCTTCTCGCGCCAAACGCGCTGCTTCCAAAACCTGTAATTCGGCAATGACGCTTTTATACCTTTTATATTCCAATAATCTATCGACCAATTCAC
Source organism: Bacteroidota bacterium (assembly GCA_039795795.1). Classification (GTDB taxonomy): domain Bacteria; phylum Bacteroidota; class Bacteroidia; order Chitinophagales; family Saprospiraceae; genus JAAFJT01. The sequence continues at coordinate 6,513 of JBDKKX010000308.1, forward strand.
CGCGCGGGTCAATCGGTACGCCTTGTTCATCCAATTGCTTGCGCGGCAACAACATTTTCGCTTTGATGCGCATCAAAGTTGCCGCGACGACGATGAATTCACTGGCTAAATCCAAATTCAAAGATTCGTGCGAGTGCATGTATTGCAAAAAGTCGTCTGTGACTTTGGCAATTGGAATATCATAAATATCTAATTCATCGCGCTCTATGAAAAATAACAGAAGGTCAAACGGACCTTCAAATTTCGGT
>JBDKKX010000309.1:0-6754 GCA_039795795.1 Bacteroidota bacterium
ACGAATGGGAACACGGAGGACACGGATTTTACGAATTTACACGGATTTTTTTGATTTTATGCTAAATTTTAAGCATAAAATCAAAAAAATCCGTGTAAATTCGTAAAATCCGCGTCATCCGTGTTTCCATTCGCTCTACACCTTTTTTTTGTTCCGTACTTATAATCCTAAAAATCCCCAAAAATCAATCCCATTTAATCCCAATAAAATCCCATTTAATCCTAATTCCAGCGTATCACACTTAATATTCTTGCGACAATGGATGAATCATCAATTCATCAATCACTACGTGTGCGGGTTGCGACATCATAAACAGTATCGAATCCGCCATATCCGAATCCCTCAACCACGTTTTTTTCTCCTCCGAATACGGATTTGGATGAAAAGGCGTATCCACCAAGCCCGAATAAACTACTGAAACTTTAATCCCATTTTTCCGAACTTCCTTCCGAAGCGCGGCGGAAAACGCATCTTGTGCAAATTTCGACGAGCAATACAGCGCGCCACCTTCAAAAACGCGTTTCGCAACATCCGACGCGACATTAATAATATGTCCGCGCCCAGCCGCTTTCATCGCGGGCAACACCGCTTTGCAAAACAAAAAAGTCCCTTTAACATTCGTATCATAAAGGTCAGACCAAGCCGCTTCAGAATAACTTTCTGTCGAACCGAGAATGCCATAACCTGCATTGTTAATCATAAAATCAATGCTACCAAACGTTTCCAGCACCGTTTGAATGGTTTCATTTGCCAATTTCTCACTGGAAACGCTGCCCACGAAAATCAAACATTTCGCACCTTGCGCCGCACATTCCACTTGAACCGCTTTTAATTCCGTTTTGGAACGAGCGATAAGGGCTAAATGCGCACCTTGTTGTGCGGCTTGAATCGCCAAAGCACGACCAATGCCTTTCGACGCGCCCGTGATTATCACCACTTTGTCTTTTAAACTTCCCATTTTGATATTTTGTCTTTTTTTAAAATTTAAAACAAGGCGCAAATTTGACGAATTTTTCACGAACATTCGTAAAAATTCGTCAAACAGGTGTATAACAAATTTTTAAAATGAGCCACGAATTACACGAATTTTCACAAATAAAAAATTCTTAATTTGTGAAAATTCGTGTAATTCGTGGCTCATTTTACAAAAACGAAATCCAAAATCATACAACCATATTTAATATTTAAATAAAAAAAAATTACACTTTTTTATCCTCAAAAATTTGGTTTTTCAAAAATTAAATATTACATTTGATAGGATTTGCAAAATGTCGATTTAAAACAAACAATTAAACCTTTTTGCAATGTATAAACCTCTATTTCTTCACATCAAAACCAAGACGCATGACATACAATAGTCATCAAATCCGCAATGTAGTCTTATTAGGGCATTCTGGCTCTGGGAAAACCTCCTTCGCTGAGGCAATGCTTTTTGAAGCCAAAAGCATCCCACGAAGGGGGCGCGTCGAAGACCAAACCACCATTTCTGATTTCTCTCCTGTGGAGCAACAACGACGCAATTCGATTTTCAGCACGCTCATGCACGCGAGTTGGAAGGATTGCAAAATCAATATTCTTGATACGCCAGGGTTCGACGATTTTGTGGGCGAAGTGGTTTCTTCGCTTAAAGTCGCAGATACTGCGTTGATGTTGCTCAATGCAAAAAGTGGAGTCGAAGTGGGTACTGAATTAATTTGGGAATATATTGAAAATTTTAAAACACCTACTATCTTCGTTATCAATCAGTTAGACAACGAAAAAGCAGATTATGAAATGACCCTCGAACAGGCACGAGCGCGTTTTGGACATAAAGTATTGCCTGTACAATATCCGATGAAAGCGGGCGATGATTTTCATGTCATTATTGATGCATTGAAAATGATTGCGTACGTTTTCCCGAAGGATGGCGGAAGACCCACCAAAGAACCGATTCCTGCTTCCGAACTGGCTCGGGCAGAGGCATATCATCAACAATTAGTGGAGGCGGCGGCGGAAAATGATGAATCGTTGATGGAGCTTTTTTTTGAAAATGGGACGCTGACCGAAGAAGAATTGGCAAAAGGTTTAACGATGGCTTTGGCGAAACAGGAATTTTTCCCTGTTTTCTGTGCTTCGGCGGTGAAAAATATGGGCAGTGGACGCATTATGGGCTTTTTGCACGACATCGCGCCCTCGCCTGCGCAACGTCCTGAAATGCCTTTACAAAATGGCGGTTCATTGGCTTGCGATTCAGAAGGACAAAATGTTATTTTTATATATAAAACATTATCAGAACCGAATGTCGGCAATGTTTCCTACTTCAAAGTATGTGCAGGGACGTTGCATCGGGGGGAAGATTTGGTAAACAGTCAAAATGCGACCGTAGAACGATTTAATCAAATCTACGTCGCCAATGGTAAAAATCGAGAATCTGTCACGGAGTTAAAAGCGGGTGACATTGGTGTAACGCTCAAATTAAAAAATGCGCATTCTAATAATACATTGACTGCCAAAGGTTTAGAAGCTGTTATTGAGCCGATTGCGTTTCCTGCGTCGCGGATGCGGATGGCAATCACGGCTCCCGACAAAAAAGACGTGGAAAAATTAGCGATTGCGTTGCATCAATTGCAAGAGGAAGACCCAACTTTGCACGTCGAACAATCTTCGGAATTGAAACAAACGTTGCTGCACGCGCAAGGGCAATTGCATTTGGATATAGTCAAATATCGAATTGAAAAAATGTATAATATTGTGCCGTCGTTTTTGAAACCGCGTATTCCGTATCGAGAAACGATTACGAAAGCGGCGAATGAAGCGTATCGGCATAAAAAACAAAGTGGAGGCGCGGGACAATTTGCCGAAGTACATCTTCGGATTGAACCTTATACGGAAGGGATGCCGAATCCAGAAGGTTTGGTCGTGCGCAATACGGAAACGGAAGATTTGCCTTGGGGTGGACATTTAGTATTTTGTAATTGTATTGTTGGTGGGTCGATTGATGCCAAATTCATGTCTGCGATTAAAAAAGGCGTGATGGCGAAAATGCAAGAAGGTCCGTTGACGGGTTCGCATGTGCGGGATATTCGGGTTTCGGTGTATGATGGCAAGATGCACCCTGTGGATTCTAATGATATGGCATTTCAATTGGCGGGCGCGATGGCGTTTAAAAATGCTTTCCAAAAAGCGGGGGCGCAATTGTTAGAGCCGATTTATGATATAGAAGTGCTTTGCGCGCCTGAAGTCATGGGCGATGTGATGGGCGATTTGCAGACGCGGCGTGCTATTATTATGGGCATGGACACGGAAGGACATTACCAAAAGGTGAAAGCGCGAGTGCCGTTAGCGGAATTGCATCATTATTCGACGGCATTGCGGTCGTTGACGCAGGGAAAAGCTAAATTTTTGAGTCAATTTGCGGATTATGCCGCCGTTCCGAGCGATGTGCAACAGCAATTGCTTACGGAGCAGGTGCAGGAAGGAGCATTGGAATATGCTCATTGATAATTAATTATATATTTAAAAATCATCAAAGTATTTATTTTTGTAAGCACTACAACATTTAAATACTTTGATGGTTTTATGATTTCATCCAAAATTTTAATTATGAAAGTACTTACTATTGAACAAATCAGAACATTGTATCCTGACCAGTGGGTTTTAATCAGTAACCCTGAATTATCAGACCCCAGTATAAATGCCTCAATTGTTAGTAAATTGATAGCTGGAACCGTGCTGTTTGCAAGCAAGGATAAACGGGAACTCGCGTACAAAGCAAATGAGTTGCGGCAACCTACCGATTTTACAGTTTGTGTTTTTACGGGCACGTTCGTTAAAAATAGATTGTTTTTACTATGAGAAAAGAAATTTTTAAACGCGAAACGGATGAAAGCCTTATCATCCTTCAATGCCATTTTCCAAATCATGGTATTGCATTAGCGTTCGATACGGGCGCATCTCACACCACAATTGATTTAACTGCCATGATGATAGCAGGTTATCGCATAGCGGATGTGCTTAGAACGGAATCTATTGAAACAGCAAGCGGCATTATTGAAAGTTATATTTTCAGAGTCAAAGAGCTTACTGCATTAGGCATTACACGCTATAATATTGAGGTTTGCGCTTATGATTTTTTTGCGCATCATGTCTTGACAGAATTTGACGGTGTATTGGGACTTGATTTTATTGGAGATTACCGCGTTTGTATTAGTTTGAAAAAATCTGAAATCACACTTTACGAGAAGTAACGGTATTCTACTGAGTTGTTAAAGTAACGGATGTGATGTAAAAGGTTTGTTATATAAACAATTATAATTCAATTGTTTATATAACAAGCCTTTTGCATCATATTATAATTTTCAATTCACATTTAGCAAATTTTTTTTAATAAATATTTTGTTTTTCAAATACATAAAACTAATTTTGTACCTCATTGCTCTGAAAAACTTTTTTTATCCTTGTACGAAGCGTTATTTCAAAGCATTCATTTAACCTAGTTTATATCAAACTACGGCTTTTCGAGCCACAATCTCCATTCTCTCATTTTATTTAGGCATTTCTTGATACATTTTATCTCGCCATAAATGGGTTGTCGTTTAACGGAGACAAAAATTAAATATATTAATTTTTAAAAAAATTTTATGTGTGCATAAAATCTGCATTCATAAGATTTAATTTTGCATGTCATTATGAATATTATTTTTTTTTAAAATAATAAATCGTGGCGTTGCGCAATGCTGTAATCTTTAAATGATCACTTTTTTTAAAAGAACTGAAATGAAAAAAAATTTAACTTTTTTTGCGTTACTGTTTGTGACCGCATTATTCGGGCAAGGCAATCAGACTAATTTTGAAATTTTGGAACATGGCGGTTGCGGTACAACAGAAGATTGCACAGCCAGTGGCGGTTGCGACGGTGTAATGCACGTTTATCAAGGCGGCGCGGTCAAAGCCAATGTAGCAATTGATAATAATACCCGCATTATGACTGTTCTCCTTTCTAAATGTGATGAAGAAAAACCAGTCTTTCAAAGAGATGGGAATATCGGTTTTAGAGAACACACTTGCGATTGTTATACCAACAATGTAGCGGGTTTAAGCACGACCACTTATACTGGCGGGAATACTGTTCTTACTTTTACAGTGCCGTTACCGCTTGATTTTATTTCGGGCGAACGCACTTATTACACAATGATTAGAGCCATAGATCCGAATGGCAGTAATGATTTGTACTATCGTTCGGGTGCGATTCGGATTAAAGCAACGCCTGCGCCGCACATTCCAAATCTTAAATTTGGGAATCCGCCCTGCATTGCGGCAACTCCTGTGACCAGTAAGGCTTATTTCGTGGGCGGTTTGATGAATTTGAATTTCGAATTGGAAAAAACAGAACCAACGGCGGCTTTCAAAACTCAAATCAAAGTATTATTAGTGGACAATGAATTGCATCGAGCAGAAATTGAGTACACGGACGCAACGCTTGTACACAAGATTAACCTTGAGAATTTACCTTTGAATGTGACAGAGGCGGGTACGTATCCATTGAAAATTCAATATAAAAAAAATGATGAATTTGTAGAGGTTCAGCCCAATGGTTGCACACAGCCTTTGAATATTGTGGTGGAAGCACCCGATTTGCCCGAAGGTGCAACAGCCCCACAAGCCATTGCGCCCGGTAAAACGGTATTGCCTACAACCTTTCAAACTTGGTGGAATGCCAGGAGTTTAACGATTGAACCCACTTTTCTTTGGCGAAATATGCCTAATGCGCAACGTTTAAAGGTTTATATTGAAAAATTAGGTGCTGATGGCAAGACTTGGGCACCTGTGCATATCAGTGAGGATATTGTTAGAAATTTGCCTGCGAAGAATTATGCGAATACCTATTTATTGGCAACAGGGGTTTTGGATTACCAAACCAAGTATAAATGGTGGGTAGAATCCACTAATTCAGATAATACAACAGCCGCTTCAACGCCGCTTTATTTCCAAACGCCTAATGAAGTCAATGAGGATTGTTCCCTTGTGGCGGATGTCACTCAAACGGAATTGTCTGCTGCCGTTCAGTTTTTATGCAAAAGAGGCATTATTACGCCGAAACCGAATCCAGATGGTTCTAATTCCACGATTGTCAAACCGTTGGAGAGCATTTTACGCTTAGATTTAGCTCAGATAACGGTGATGGGTTTGTATGGTGGCAAAGCGTCGTTGCCGCCTCGATTTTATACCGATAAATATATTGTGCCTTATCACGATTTGGCGGACGAATATCGGGATGTCTATCGCTATCCCAAAATGTTAAGTTATTTGGCTTTTGAGAATAGAATTGCGCCATTTGATTATGAGAGAGGCAATTTTAATCCGTATGAGGGTTTATGGCGGGTGAATGCGCTCAAAGTGTTGTTGGAAGCGTTCAATATTGTGCCAGACGCGAATCCTTCTAATGCAGCGCAGACTCTATTTGGGATTCCGATGACTGAAAAGCATTACCCACATTTTGCAAAAGCCTTAGAAAAAGGTTTTTTGCAGGGTTACACAGCCGCTAATTTCCAATGGAATAGCGAAATGACACGCGGGGATGCGTTCAGAATCTTGTACCGCATTATGAAAGCGATTAATATTACACGTCCGACGGTGGCACAATTGAACGATAAAGTGAATTTTTTGCGCGATGACCATTTTGATAAAGCGAGTTTTGCTCAAAAGCCAGGTTTGGTGGATGGCAATTTTGAACACCATGAATCGGCGGTTTTCAATATTTCTGATATTAAAACTG
>JBDKKX010000310.1:0-6745 GCA_039795795.1 Bacteroidota bacterium
CCCAATTATTCGGCAAGTGGAAAGCAACAGAACAATATAATGGCTATGTGAATGGTGGTGATTTTCAATGGAATACGATTATCCAAGGCGAATCCTTAGAATTTAAAAGCAATGGAGACTTTATTAAAATACAAGCAGCCAATACACCCTGCATTGGTAAATTTTCATGGCAGCAGGTTTCTAAAAGCATCGAATTAAATGTCAATTGTCAAGCGAATCCAATCATTCAAAAATATTCTGAATTAAATGATAATACGTTAATCATTGATTTGCAAGGTAGAGAAGGTATCATACGTTTGAAATATAAAAGAATTTAGTGTTTAAAAATTAGAAAGGCAGCAATTCAATTATTGCTGCCTTTTTTTTGTCTTTCCTTTATAATTTTACTTGGGTCCTTGCATTTTATCCAATTCTATTGGAAAATGGCGCGTATTTGCCTTGTTTTTATTAAAAATAGCTTTCACCCGTTGCGCTTCTTCAATCATCCGCTTGCCATCTTTGGGGTCGTGCCCATTTTTAATCAAACCTTCTGCTTGTTGAATCGCCGCGTCCATATCGTCTAAACACAAATATATTTTTCCCAAATTAAACCACGAAGCATACCTCATTTTGCGGTCACGCTTTTCATCTTTGGTATATTTGGTTTTCAAAGATTCAAAATACTCAATCGTTGGTTTCAATTTTTCTTTGATTTCAGCCACAGGTTGGTCGGGGGACATGGTTTTCATCCACTCTTGAATGGTTTTCAAGGCTTTTTTATGACCATCGTATTCAGGGTGCGCCTTGCTGTCCAAAATCCAAAGTTCATCTCTGCCCGTGCGCACTGGAAAACCATATTTGTCACTCCAATAACGGCTCAAGTTCGAAATCGAATTCCGTACTTGTTCTCGAACAAAATTTCCACGCAATGCATCTCTATTATTCTGAAAATAATCCCAAGCCGCTTTATGCGAACGATATTCCCCTGTTTTATGAAGATAAGTCCCACCTAAACTACTTTTATCCACCATATTGCCTTTGTAATCTTTCAATTGCGCAGCACCTGAGATAGTGTAAGACACTTCAACCCAATAATAAAAAGTTCGCCCTGTCTCTTTCCCATTCTTGTCCTTTTGAATCTCATAACGTTCTTTCACCAATGAACTATTGAAAATCAATGAGTTAAATTGAAGCTGAATCTGTAAATGTGCCCCATTATCCAACCGTTTGAAACCTTCCAAAACCATATTATCCACTACTGATGCCTCTGAAATTTCATTTTTAGTGGAACCGGATGCTTCATACACCACCGAATAAGTGACATAATCCGCAGGCAAAGGGTCTGTCGGGTAATCCCGATACGAATAAACAAAGTTTTCTGGGTCTAAATCCACTTTTTGAGCAAAAGCGGTGGTCATAGCAGCAAATGCTATGAGCGTCAACATTTTTTTCATATGACATCGAGGTTAAATTAAAAAAATTAAACTTCTAAATTGCAGTTATATTTCATTAGCAATCAATCTATTCGATGAAGTCACCGTATTAAATATTGAAAATATAAGTAATATTGTAATACCAATCGGTATATAAAATAAGTAAGAATAAGGCACTTGTATCAAAGCATAAAAAATCGTCATTAAAATTTTTAAGGATGCAATATTAAAAATAGGCATATTCAATTGAAATCTATTTTTGATAAAAAACAAAGCCAATAAACTACTTACACCAACGGATAAAAGCACATTGGTCAATTGCAAAATTTTAATTTTTATTTCGGTCGTTCCACCTAATAAAAACTTAAAATGGGTTGCTAAACCCAAACCATTAACTAAATGAGGCGGTGCGTCTGCCCTACTCCACTCGCCCACCGCCGCGCCTGAATAAGCCTTTTGTGCTTTCAAAAAAATATATGGGTCTTTTAGCAAATGCGGTACATATAAAATCAATACTGCCATTAAAATCGGAACCATGATTTTCAAAAAAGGCTTTTTTCCTTCCGACAAAAATACGCAAAATAGATACATCGGCAACCAAAATAAAAATGAAAACCTTGAAAGGAGGCACAAAGCGATTGTAGCACCTCTTAAAAAAGGGTTTTTGGAAGTTGCTAAAACGGTGCAAAGCAAAATGTAATAACCCATAATCATTTGTTCTATCGAAACTGCAATTGTAAAACCGTCGCTCCACAAAAAAGTGTCAATAAATCCACAACTGAGTAAAATTAGCAATATTTTTTGAATAAAACTCAAATTAGATTGGATGATTTTGTAAAAAAAATAAGCTAATGCGCATAACAAGATAATTGTAGCGGTCATTCGGTAATCTGTTTTCCATTTTTCAGCAATTAAAAAAGGCATCCATTGTGCGGGCAAATAGGTTGGAAAAAGGTCGTATCCGAAATCATTGAAATTTTTATAGACTTCCTTGCCTGTTAAAAAATTAGAAACCATTTTTTGTAACAAAGGAATGATGTCAGAATATTTTACCTCCACAGGTATCGTTCGGAATACCGCTTTTGCCAAATTTAAAATGGTGATTCCACCCATGATTGCAGTGGTAATTAGGGTTAAAATTTGCCATTTTGCAGGTTTTTCGACGGTTGGGGGGAGTAAATTTGCATTTTTAGCATACCAAAGGGATAAAATTCCCATCACAAGCCCATTTAACAAGATAATTACGGGACTCACAAAGATTCCAAAAAAATTTCTTGCATAGGTTAGTAATAGTAATTCTATAATTGCGAAACACACAATCCATCTTTTTATATTTTTAATCATGTTTGGTTCGGGCGTTTTAGGACAAGTGTGATACGTTGGAATTAGGATTAAATTGGATTTTTTTAGGATTAAATAAGATTGATTTGCTGGATTTATTGGATTCGCGGTATTCTAATCCAATAAATCCAATAAATCCAATAAATCAATCCTATTTAATCCTAAAAAAATCCAATTTAATCCTAATTCCAGCATACCCCATAATTCAAGTTATTTAATTTATAATAGATAAATTTTGTTGAATATGTTTTAAATTCAAACTGGTCATTAAAATCGAATGAATATTTGGATTAGACAGCGCAAAACGCAATGATTGTTCTGGATTCAACGTACCCGCACCAAATATTTTTTTGACAATCACCAATTTCCGCGCCTCTCCCATTCGCTCAATCGTTTTAGCTAAATCCTTTTTTTGAGGATGATATTCCACCATGCCCGCATCTAAATCCTTGAAAACCAATTCAAATGCTTCATTTGTGTAACCCGACAAGCCAATCGAATGAATAATCCCTTTTTGTTTCAATCCTTTCAAAGTATCCAACATATCCGTCTGTTGAACGATTTTCACATCGGGATAAAAAGCATGAATGAATAAAATATCAATATAATCTGTTTGCAATTCGTTTAAACTGCGCTCAACGCTTTCTATCAACTTTTTACTTGAAAAATCGTGGTAATACGATTTCGTTTTGGGATTGAAATATTCACCAAACTTCGTAGAAATTTGTCGCTCAATTGATTGAATACCAATACTTTGTAAAGCAGTTCCTAATTTGGTTTCCGCATCTCCATAAGAAGGCGCGGTATCGAAATAGGTAATGCCGTGCAAATACAAATGTTCAATCAAACGTGTCGCTTCTGTTTGATTTGGAATTTCGTAAGGGTTCGGATATTTGATATGTTGATTGCGACCCAATTTAAAAGTGCCGTAACCAATACGAGATAAAGTATTCATAATTTAATGAGTTCTATTTTGCCACGAATTACACGAATTTTCTCTAAATTTTTATACTGAAAAGTAAAGCAAATATAAAAATTTAGAGAAAATTCGTGTAATTTGTGGCAAAATATCGTTATAAACAAAATTTAATTTCTTTTAAATCAAAAGTTTCTAATTCTTTCGCATCTGTTAAAATTTGCAAGCGTCCGATAGGCGTTACCCCCATAATCGTCCCACGAAAAACACGACCATCTAAGCGTTGATACCATGCCGCCGCTTGAAATTGATACAAATATTGCAAATACAAAGCATCTAACCTGTCAAAATGACCGAATTTTAATAACAAATAAAATTGCTCTAATTTCTGACAAATTTGTTTCAAAATAAGTTCTAAATCATATTTTCGACTCACTTGCAATTGCAAAGAAGTGGCATTTGGCACATTTTCAGAAAATTTTATCTGATTAACATTCAAACCAATTCCAATAATAGAATATTGCAAATGAGTACCATAAATCCCATTTTGAATCAAAATACCTGCAATTTTTTCCTTTCCCACATAAATATCATTCGACCACTTGACGGAAACAGGCAAGTAATGATGCCCTAAACAGTCCTCCACGACTTCCCGAATTGCCAACGCAACAGCTTTATTTAACATAAATTGCTGGCGCACTGCCAAGAATTTAGGATGCAAAATAACGCTTAAAGCAATATTTTGATGGGGTTCACTCTCCCACCGACTGCCAATTTGTCCCCTACCCGCCGTTTGCTGATAGGTAATTACTGCCGTTCCCTCACTTGGTTTGCTTTTTGATACTAAATCTAATGCAAATTGATTCGTAGAAGGCAGTTCGGGAAAATAAAACAATTCTTTTCCAATAAAAAGCGTGTCCGAAATGATAATCAATTGTTATTTTTTTTGTACTTTTACGAGTTAAGGCGTAAATTCGCCCCAATTACAGTTTAGTTCATGCGGAAAGCATTGATTGTTAATTCTTTTCAAAATATGATAAAAAATAATATTTTTATTATAAACCCCGTTTTGGAACAATCACAGCTGCTACCGCGCTAATTTCTCACAAAATTAAAAATAATTTTGAGTTTGAATTCATCAAAGCCTTCATCTAAAAAAAGTGCTGCGAAAGCACCACAAACTGTTGTCCAGAATACGTTGAACGACTTGATTGTTGATGCGATGCAGGACATCAAAGGCAAGAATATCGTCAAATTAGACCTCAGACACTTGCACGATGCGCCGACTAATTATTTTATTGTCTGTGAAGGGGAGTCGAATGTGCAGGTACGCGCCATTTCCGATAGTATCTATCGCAAAGTCAAGGAAAATTTGAAAACCACGCCAAGTCATATTGAAGGTGGAACGCAGTCGAATTGGGTTGTGATGGATTATTTTGAAACGGTGGTGCATGTTTTCCAGAAGGAAACCCGGGCGTATTACGACTTGGAGTCGTTGTGGAGCGATGCGCAAACCACCGAGTATCAAGATTTGTAAAAAAACATATTTTCAGTCAAACGAATCGAATCATTTAATACATCGAAAAATATACATGGAGAATAATGATAATAACAAGCCAAACGGAGCAAAATTCAATAATTATTGGATTTATGGCTTGATTGCGTTGTTGTTGATAGGCATCAATTTTTACAGCGTCAGCACGGCGGAGCGCAAGCAAAAATCGTGGGATGAGTTTGTGGAAATGGTGACGCATAACGAGGTTAAAAAAGTGAGTGTCATCAATGACCAAACGTGGGAAATCACGGTCAAAGATGAGGTGTTGGAAAAACACGGGCTTACGAAGGTGAAAACGCCTTCGGGTAGAGCGCATTTCACGATGGAACCGGGTTCGTTTGATTACCGTTCTAAGCAATATGATAAATTGCGGGAGGAACTGGGCACCAAAAATCCACCGATTCCAACAGTGCCTTTAGACCTTCAAAAACGGGAAAATGTTTTAGGTCCGATTTTGAGTTGGTTGATGCCTTTTGCCTTGTTGATTGGGCTTTGGATTTTCATCATGCGTCGGATGGGCGGTGGTGCGGGCGGACCTGGAGCGCAAATTTTCAATATTGGCAAATCGAAAGCGGCTCTTTTTGACAATACGGCGAAGGTTAACATTACATTTGCGGATGTTGCGGGTTTGAATGAGGCGAAAGAGGAAGTCATGGAAGTCGTTGATTTCTTGAAAACGCCCAAAAAATATACGGCTTTGGGCGGTAAAATTCCAAAAGGCGTTTTATTGGTGGGTCCTCCAGGTACGGGTAAAACGTTGTTGGCAAAAGCGGTCGCGGGTGAAGCTGGAGTACCGTTTTTTTCGATTTCGGGTTCGGACTTTGTGGAGATGTTTGTGGGCGTAGGGGCATCGCGGGTGCGGGATTTGTTCCGTCAAGCGCGGGAAAAAGCCCCTTGTATTGTGTTTATTGACGAAATTGATGCGATTGGTCGGGCACGCGGACGCGGTGCTTTTCAAGGTGGCAATGATGAACGCGAAAATACGTTGAATCAATTGTTGGTTGAAATGGACGGTTTCAGCACGGATAAAGGGGTTATTATGATGGCTGCGACGAATCGGGCGGATATATTGGATTCTGCGTTGATGCGTCCAGGTCGTTTTGACCGTCAGATTGGCATCGATTTGCCAGATTTGCAAGGTCGGGAACAGATTTTCAATGTGCATTTGCGGAGTATCAAGACGTTGCCCGATGTGAATCCTGCGGCTTTGGCGGAATTAACACCTGGTTTTGCAGGCGCGGATATTGCAAATGTTTGTAATGAAGCGGCTTTGATTGCAGCAAGACGTTCTAAAACGGGCGTTGATATGGATGATTTCAATTATGCGTTGGATAAAGTGATTGGTGGTTTGGAACGCAAAAGCAAAATCATCGCCCCGCATGAGAAGGAAATTATTGCTTTTCACGAGGCTGGACACGCGGTTGCTGGTTGGTTTTTGGAACATGCAATGCCTTTATTGAAAGTGACAATCGTTCCTCGCGGCATTGGGACACTGGGTTATGCGCAATATTTGCCAAAAGA
>JBDKKX010000311.1:0-6723 GCA_039795795.1 Bacteroidota bacterium
TAAAATGGTCTGAATTTGGAATTTAGCTAAATGTTCAATGGTTTCGAGCGAATCCAAAAGGGTTGTTCCTCCACAAAATTGTTTAAAAATGGTTTGTTTGACCAGCTGCCGAGCAAAAGGTAAATCCCATTCGACTGCTTTGAGCAACAATTTCGACCCTAAATTCACTAAAAAGGGTTGGTTCATCATTGAAAAAAGCCAAGCAGCTTCTTTCAACGCGGCATCCGATTTGCCCGCAAAAGCAATTTGAGTATTTGAAAAGTCAATTATTTGTTTTTCCATAAATTTTTTTGAAAGTCTCCCAATGCACAAACCTTGTCACAAAAAGCGTATGTTTTCTTTTGTATGTTAACAAAAAGGAGTGCATCGTTGTTTGAACGATGCAAATCTATGGTTTATTTTAATTTTAACCTCCTTTTTGTCTGGGCTTTGGCATGAATTATGCTTGTTTTTGAGTGAAAATCTTAAAAAAAAGCAATTCATACAAAAGAACAACCAGATGAGCGTAAAACATTACTTTAAAAATACCCTTTTTGAGGTATTGAATGCAAGTTAAAAAATCGTATAAATTTGTTGCAAATTTTACAATAACGCCGCTTCTATTACAGATTAAACAAAACTGCTTGTGAACCACATTTTCCCCTCAATAGGTTAGCAGCATTTCGCTGAAAAGTTACACATTCAATTTTTATAGCAACATTGTTGCAAACGACCCCCTCAGTATCAAAGCAAATCGCAAGATTGCGTCGCACCGAAAAAACCGGTAAAGTGTCGCGCCGTCGTGCTATATCGATTTGTTGCTGCAAACCCATACATTACTCAAATAATTCTTATCACCGGTTTAAAACAACTATGATGAAAGTTCTGCACGTTACTTTGTCCGCACTTCTGACCGCCAACGCGCTTTGGGCGCAAATCGGCGATGCAAGTTCGCCGATGGCATCTGCTGGACCGGGAAAAGAACGCAATGGAGTTCATTCAATCTCTAATTGGACGAATGAAACGCCAGAGCAAGCTCGGAGACAGGTCAAAATTTCGCTGAATAACTATCGAGGTTCGAGCGTTACAGTGGATACTTTGATTTTGAATTCGCGCAAATCCCTCAACGATGAATTGAGTGAAGAAGTTTCAAAAGCCAATTTCGCCGAGTATTTGGAGAAAATGGAGCGTGTCCTCAATGGCAAACTCACGCTCGTCCAAGAAGCTAAAAACATCGAACAAATGGAGGAACGAACTCGTTTGTATCGGGGGTTGATGATTGCTAAAAGTGCACAATGTTTGGTCAACAAAACGGATGGTCAATTTGTACGCATGAAGGATTTGGATGGGATTGATGTGATTTGTTATCCCATCGAATCGCTTAAAAGCAATGCGCGATATGGTTTGATTGAGCCATACAAAGAAGGTTTTGCGCGGATTAAGAAAGACCAAGTGTTTGGTTTTTTGAATTATTGCGGGGATGAAGTCGTTCAAGCACAGTACGAAATGGCGGAACCGTTTAATAATGGCAAAGCGTTGGTTAAAAAAGTGGATTGGTTTTTTATAGACGCTGTGGGGGCGGAATCTGCTGCTTTGGCGGGTGTTACGGAGGCAAAAGCGATTGCGCATGGCGTGAGTTTGGTGCGTTTCAATAATGGTAAAACGGCACTTGTTGGGAATCGTTTTCCTGAAACCAAAGCCCCCCTTTCTGCTTTATACGATGGGATTGAGCCATTTCACAAAAAAGAGGTGTTTAAAGTCCGTTTGGGTAACAAATTTGGTTTGATTAGTTTGAATGGGACGGTCAAATTAGAAGCGGTTTACGATGATATTCAGCCGACAAATGTTGACAATTTGTACATGATTACTCAAAATCAAAAAATCGGTTTTATTGATACTGAGTGGAGAATCAAATTTCAACCGACTTTTGATAAAGTTACGCCATTCAACAATTTTGGTTTAGCGGTTGCGAAAGAAGGCGATAATTATCGCTTGATTAGCCACAAAACGTTTAAATTCTCTAAGTTATATCGGGAAATTGGTGAATTTAACGCTTCTGCTTTGACGACGATGCGGAATGAAGCAGGTTTATTCGGCATTATTGATGCAGAATTGCGGGTTATTATTGAACCCATTTATTATTCGATTGGAACGTTTAACGATTTTGGACTTGCGCCTGCGTGTCGTTCCGAGAAGAAATGTGGTTTTATCAATAAAGAAGGCAAAGAAGCGATTGCGCCTTTGTATGAAGAGGTTCGAGAATTTAATAAATTTGGGTTGGTTGTGGTGCGCGAAGCAACTAAAAATTGTACGAATAATAAATTGTGTAAAACGGATTTGGTTTACGACAAAACAGGTAAATTAGTGATTGATAAACCTGCTACGGATATTCCACAAAAAATCAAATATGACATTTTGGATAGTTTGCACAGTGAGAGATATATTCCAATTAAAATGTATAAAGACGATGATTTCCAAGGTTTTCACTTGGTTGACCCGTCCGATATGCACTTAGTGACGACGATGCCTTATCAAATTATTACGCCATTTGACCAAAATCAAGTGTTTCGGGTTAAAAAAGACAACCTTTGGGGTTTATCGGATACGAGTGGGAAGGCGATTGTGAAACCGATGTATGCTGAAATTCGCAAATCATCGGATGGTTTTTACCCTGTAAGAACCGAGGAGGATAAGTGGGGATTTATAGACAAAAAAGGTAAAGTGTTGATTCCTTATGAGTACGACGATGTGAAAGCATTCCGCAATGGGCATGCGGTGGTTTCAAAAGGCGGCAAAAATAATTGGGGCTTGATTAATAAATTTAATGCGAAAATTATTCCGTGCTTTTTCAAGACGGTGAATATGGCGGATGGGCGTTATGAGATGATTGACCCCGATGGAAAAGCATATATTGTAAATGATAAGGGGGATTGTGAGCAAAACTGTCAAAAATTTGAAGAATTGCGCAAAAAAGCCAACAAACAATAGGTAGATAAGAAATTGATTTGAGTATATGTGTAATGCGCCCCCTCAGTATATCCATGCTGAGGGGATTTTTTTTATTTTTTAGATGGAACTTCGGCAGGCAAAAGGACTGTATCGGGTTCCTTAATCTTTTCTTGTCTTTCCTGTGTATCTGCTTCATTTTGCAAGCGTAAAAGGGTCAAAACACGTTCTTTACCCTTGTCATTCATGGCTAAAACCAAGGAATCCACCGTTAGTCGTTGAATGTGAACGGCTTTTTCGGGCGCGTTTTTTAAATCATCTTTTGTATAAAGATAATGATTGCTTATCCGAAATTTGCCTACTTCGTGGACGTTAAGGGTGCCATTAAAGTTGTATTCGTTATTGGACTTGAATTCAAATTGAACCACATCGCCATCGACTTCAATGGGCGCGCCATTTTCTGTTAAAGCATCGGCGAACCAGTTGCCTTCAAGATTGCGTTCTAATTCCGATTTACAACTGACCATTGCGCAGCATGCAACTGCTAAAATAAAAGTTAACTTTCTCATAATGAATTAATTATAAATGATGAAAAATTTTGTTTCTGTTTTATATAAGGTAAAAACGGCAAAATGTTTCAAAAAAAACCAACAAAATTCAGCTTTTTTGAATAACTTTGCGGCTTCATAATGATTCTGACGAATTTTTTAATAATAAGTAATGATGAATGATAAATGGTGAATGATAAATGAGGCATGATGAATGATATATTTTCTTAGTTGTGACAAAAATACTTTTCGGCACAGATTGAACAGATTCCACGAGATTTTCACAGATTTTTTTTTGGTTTAATGTTTAAAAAATCTGTGAAAATCTCGTGGAATCTGTTCAATCTGTGATGAAAAGTATTTTTGTCACGACTAAGAAAATATATCATTCATCATTCATCATATATCATTCATCATTTACGATTCACCATGCGTCATTTCTATAACATGGTTAAAATAGGTCAAGTAGAATTGGGTGCATTCCCCTTGTTGTTAGCTCCGATGGAAGACGTGAGTGACCCGCCGTTTCGCGCCCTGTGCAAGGAAAACGGCGCGGATATGATGTACACCGAGTTTATCAGCAGTGATGGGTTGATTTACAATGCGAAATCCAGTTTGCAGAAATTGCAAGTCTTTGACTATGAACGACCTATCGGTATTCAATATTTTGGTGGACAGTTGGATAGCATGATAAAAGCGGCAGGCATCGTTGAAGCGGCGAATCCCGATGTCATTGACATCAATTATGGTTGTCCTGTGGCGAAAGTGGCTTGTAAAATGGCAGGTGCTGGTTTATTACAGGATATTCCGAAGATGATTGCGTTGACGGAAGCGGTCGTGAAATCAACGAATAAACCTGTGACGGTTAAAACGCGTTTGGGTTGGGACGATAATACGATTAATATTGTTGAGGTAGCGGAAAGGTTACAAGATGTTGGTATTCAAGCACTTACGATTCATGCACGGACGCGCAAACAGATGTACAAAGGGGAAGCGAATTGGGAATGGATTGCCAAAGTGAAGGAGAATCCGCGCATGAAAATTCCAATTTTTGGGAATGGCGATATAGATTCGCCCCAAAAAGCATTGACGTATCGTCAAAGATATGGGATTGATGGCATTATGATAGGTCGTGCGGCGATTGGTTATCCTTGGATTTTTAGGGAAATTAAACATTTTTTTGCAACGGGGGAAACGATTGCGACGCCTTCGGTAGCGGATAGGGTAGAGGCAGTTCGGCGACATTTGCAACGCTCAATAGAATGGAAAGGGGAAAAATTAGGTATTTTGGAAATGCGCCAACATTATACGAATTATTTTAAAGGTTTGCCCAATATAAAACCGTTTCGGTCTCAATTAGTGACGCTTTTTGAGGCAGCACCTTTGTTTGAATTATTGAATGAAATAGAATTACATTATTCCGAACTTGAATTTGTGAACACATAGATTTTTTTGGAACACATAGGGACATAGGACACATAGATTTTTTTTGGAACGCATAGGGACATAGAACACATAGCGATTTTTGCATCACTACGCTATGTGTCCTATGTCCCTATGTGTTCCAAAAAAATCTATGTGTCCTATGTCCCTATGTGTTCCAAAAATCACTCGTAAATAACTATCATCCCTTGTTCCAAAGGATTCAAATATTGTTTTAAAACCTTAAAAAACAACTCGCCATGTTTTACATAAAACGGCAAAAAATTATCCGTTCGCTCTTGCAAACCCCCATTCGGAAAATATTTTTGCGCCAAAGTGCGAATTTGTTGAATGGTGGTCTCCTGTTTTTGCTTTTCGGATTTTAATAATTTTGCTTCAATATTCACCAAAACTTGCAATTGTTTGGTTTGTTCTGCCAAAACGGTTTTTTCCAACGTCGGATCCACTAATTTCGCCTTTTCAGCAATCGCCGCAAAAATTTGATTAAATTGTTCTTTTTCTGTTTGAAGATTGATTAAATCCTGCGTCGAATGCGTGATATATTTTTTAATAAAAACATCTATATCTCCTGTCAAATCTGTCAATTGAATATTTAATTTTTCCAAACGCTCTTGTCCCAATTTATCCAACCATAAAACCGAATTGCGCCGAATCAACATCGGAAAATTTAAACCAAAATGTTTAAATTGAGCTTTGCGTTCCAACCAATACGCCAATTCCCCACCGCCCCCAATATAAGCTAAATTTGGCAAAACCGTTTCTTGATACAACGGACGCAAAATAACATTTGGACTAAAATGTTGTGGATTGGCTTCTAATGCTGCTAAAATTTCCGCTTTTGTCCATGTAAAATCAGTGTTAAGCGCGCTGTAAGTGCCATTAATTTCCACAATCCGTTCTCGAAGTTGGTCGCGCAGGTAAAACAGATTGATAGGTCTTGCAAATGCTTGCGCTTTAAAACCCGCTTTTTCCAATTTCGTTTGCGTTGTTTCCACCAAATTTTTAGAAGGTTGTTCCACCAATTCGCGGCGCATCGTCGGTATAAACAACCGTTTCAACGCTATATCGTTCATATTTAAAACGACAAGCCCATATTTGCCAAACAATTCGTTTAATAAATTTTGAGTTGCATCTTGATAAACATTAAATTGTGTATAAGAATTTTCAATAATTTGAAAAATGTTTCGCGCCTGTTCACTATCGCCTAAAACCGCTTTTAACTCGGCTAAAACGGTTTTTAATTCAGTGGTTTGCATCATTCCGACCGAACCCGTTTCCTTTGCTTCCCAAATTATTTTTTTATTAAAAATTTTCGCAAAATTGACTTCTTCAAAATCATGGTCTTCGCCCCCAATGACAAAAACGGGTACAAATTCATACTCAGGATGTTTTTCTTTCAAAATTTCGGATAAACGAATCGTCGAAAAAATTTTATAAACAAAATAGAGCGGACCCGTCAGCAAAGACGGTTGATGCGCCGTCGTTACCGTAAAAGCGTTATTTTGCGCTAATTTTGCAATATTTTCCGCTACAAAAGTTGGATTTTGTAATTTTTGGTACTGTTTTCTCAAAGATTCCACCAAGACAGGGCGATTAATAACCTCTTTGGATTTATCTTTTATAATCTGTATAAAATTCTGAATATCAACAGGATATTTAAAAAACGGTTTTAAATCCAGGACTTGTTCGGCATAAGCCTTATCTGTTTTTGCAAGCATCGGCAAATCAGAAAAAGGAATTTGATAACTATTCATAATGCAATGGATGGGTTTGGTAAATCCAAGTCCGTTTAACAGTCAAAAGACAA
>JBDKKX010000312.1:0-6722 GCA_039795795.1 Bacteroidota bacterium
AGATATTTATTTGCACCACGAAGTTCGAGACATTGAGCGAAATGATAATGGGAAATTATGGAATATTACCGTCAAAGATTTGGCTACGAGCGAAAAACGGGTGGTGAAAGCCAATTTTGTTTTTATTGGTGCGGGTGGTGGCGCGTTGTATTTGTTGGAAAAATCGGATATTCCAGAAGCGGAAGGTTATGGCGGATTTCCTGTGAGTGGGCAATGGTTGCGTTGCACGAATGAGGCGATTATTGCGCAACATCATGCAAAAGTGTATGGCAAAGCGGCAGTTGGAACGCCACCGATGTCCGTTCCGCATTTGGATGCGCGGATTATCAATGGAAAACCAGAATTATTATTCGGACCTTTTGCAGGTTTTTCGACCAAATTTTTAAAACATGGCTCTTACATGGATTTATTTAAATCGTTGGAATGGGATAATTTGATTCCGATGATAAAGGTGGGTTTAGATAATATTCCTTTGACTCAATATTTGATTGAACAAGTCCGCTTGACTCCCGAAGAACGCTTAGAAGTCCTTCAAACCTTTGTGCCGACGGCTAAAATGGAGGATTGGACGGTCGAAATTGCAGGGCAGCGGGTGCAAATCATCAAAAAGCATCCCGAAAAAGGAGGTGTTTTGGAATTTGGGACAGAAATCGTGCATGCGGCGGATGGCACAATTGCGGCTTTATTGGGTGCGTCGCCTGGCGCATCGACTTCGGTTTCGGTGATGTTGGACGTTTTGAAAAAATGTTTTCCGAATCAACTTAAAACGTCGGATTGGCAAAATCGATTGAAACAAATGGTGCCTACTTATGGCAAAAATTTGGCAGAGGATGCTGCTTTGTGCCAAAAATGGAGAGATTGGACAACTAAAATTTTGGAATTATAGGGCTTTTTTAGAACAAAAGTTACAAGAGGAACAAAGGAGAACAAAAGTTTTTTAGAACAAAAGCTACAAGAGGAACAAAGGAAAACAAAAGTTTTTTAGAACAAAAGCTACAAGAGGAACAAAAGAAAACAAAAGTCTTTTGTTCCTCTTGTTCTAAAAAAGCATTATAAAATAAAAAAAAATCAATATTTTTTTTAAAAATATTTTGACATATCACAATTAGTGCTTACCTTTGCAACAGGTCAACTAACAAGCAAGGCTCGATTTTATCTCTCGATTTTATCTCTTGATTTTATCTCTTGATTTTATCTCTCGATTTTATCTCTCGATTTTATCTCTCGATTTTATCTCTCGATTTTATCTCTCAATGGAGAGAAAGATGAAAATAATTAATTTGTTAACATAAAAATAAATTTAATTCAAAGCGAAAAATAATTTGTTCAAAACAGTTTTGGGGTTTTAACCAAAGCATTTTTTTTTAAACGTACTAACATCATCATTTAATGGAAACATTGAATCGCGGCTCGCCTCGATAAGGCTGTGCTGTGAAAAAAACTCACATAAGCTACCAACTTATGCGAGTTCACTTGGTTACGCTTTCGACCATAAGTGAAGGCAACCTTTTATATTCTTTGCAAATTTATAACATTTTATGAAATTCGCAAAATCCTTTTTAGCAGCAGGACTTATTTTGTTTCTTGCCGTTTTATGGACAAATTGTCGTAAAGATGGATTAAGTAACGAACAACCTTTTGCTTCCAGTAGTGGATTACAAATGAATTATGAAGTAGAAACGATGTCCTCGCAAACACCCGTATTGGCATCCGATGCTTCTAAATTAGCTATTGCTGAACGAATTTTGGGTGAGCCAAAGGTTAAACGAGAGAAAGTTCAATTTAATTTAGCTTCTGAAGGCTCGGTCAATATGTGTATCACATCATTAGTACCGAAAAATACTTATCAAAAACCCAGCAATAGTTTGCCCAATAATGCACCTAAAGTAGCTAAAACCATTATTCGGAATGGTACGGCGGACGCTTACGATGCTCAAAATAAACTATTGTCAAGTAATCAAGTCAAAACGGAAAATTTAAAAAAGTTCGCTGATTTGCTTAAAAATCTATCCATTGACCCAATTACGGTTGCTAATTTTAAGAAATATGGAAAAACCTCTAATAGTATTGTCTTTGAAAAAGATAATATTGTGGGTATTCAAATTCCATTGGAAAATGGCGGTTATTTAATCAATGTATATGATTTTGACAAATATCTACAATTGTCTTCAGAAGAGCATTACATGGACGATAAAATTAAAAGTCGTCAAATCTTCTTCATAGAAGGTGATTATAAAACCCCTCAGTTAAAAGGAATTCACGAACAGCGATTTTTTAAATCAGAGGTATCAGGCGTAGAGATGGTATCTAATGTTTATCAACAAATCGATGATTTTCAAATCATTAATAATTTAAAATAATTTAAATATGAAATGTTTTTTAAAATATATGCTGTTATTGACAATCATTTGCATAGCAGGACAGACGCTTTTTGCACAACGACGCAATGTTGTTTTTTTCTATGGTTTGGGTAAAAAAGCGACAGAATCGGCTGCTTATGCGAATGCTTTTGAAAGTACTCGTCAAATAACTTCTTTTTCCGACTTTAATTATGTGACGCAGCAAAATGATGCACAAGGCATGCAAAAAGTGGTAGATGATGCTCGTACGCAAGCAGCCACAGCTTTGGGCGGGAATCTAAATAATACTCAAAATGTTGCAGTAGGACATGATATTGGTGGGCTAATCGCTCGACGTATCAACAATACGCATGCAAGCATGTTTGGTGGGCTGATATTGACGGGTACACCGAATACCGAGATGACGATTGTAACCAATTACATTAATGGCAGGCTCCAACGAGAGTTTAAAGCAACTGGACTCAATCGCGCTCCTGACATTAAAACTGCTTTTAAATTGGGTACACAAGATTTTGGGCAAATAGCTATTGCTGAAATCCCAATGAAATGGGCAGAAAAAACATTTGGAGCAGACCCTGCTGCGGTATTTAAAAGTGTGAATGATTTGCAAAAAAGTTCTCGTTTTTTGAATAATTTGGGTAGTGTGCCCACTGTTCCAACAGTAGCAATTTGGGGTAATGAAAATGATCCTGCTGTATGGCGCTTTTTCTCAAGTGTGAATGGAGGTGCTATTGGTGCTACTCCAGCAGGAACTATCCTTGATAGTGACCTAACGATGACCGATTTTGTTTCAAGAGCAAGAGACAAAGCGGATAATACCATTACTTCTGAAAATGCTCTTGGCATCCTCAAAATTGTCTTAGGTACAGCAGCAATAGTTACAAGTGTTATTCCCATTTTTGGAGCTGGAGGTCTAACACTTCTTAATATTGTCAAAGCAATTGTTGGTGTAGGCGGTGGCGTATCTGGAGGAATTAGCTCACAAACTAATTTTGACAATGCTGCTAAAGCAAGATTAGCTCGAGATTGGGTGGATGATAGCCAAACGATTTGGAAAAGTCTTATCGGTGCAACCCGAGAGGATATTGTAACGGTGGATAATCGAGGTGCAATGCGAGAATCCTGCCGACAAGGTATCAATGACCCTGCTCGCGGGTGGGCATGGTATTTTACGACGCTGACTTCGCAAGAGCGCAATTATTGCTGGATTACTGAAATTACTCAAATGACTGTACAAGTGCAAGAAGAAAGCGATGGTGTGCTGCATAAAACGACTCAACAATTGGGAAATGTGCTGGATACCAGAAATATAATTGAAGCAACTGGAGCGAATCACGAGGAATTGCTGAATCATCCAGGAGTAACCAGAGCTTACAATAAAGTATGGAATGGGGAAAGCCATAATTTCTTTTTCACGCGTTAAAAAATCATAAAAAATGAAATTTCGCTTATTCTCATTTTTAATGCTTTTTGTTTTGGTGGGAATAGGGGTAATGTTGTCAAGATGCTCGAAAGAGCATCTTGATAGCACTCCACAAGTGATTTGGAGAACACCTATTACTTCACAGAAACCATTTGGTACATTTGTACCTGTACTCATCAATAATCAAGTGGCAATTAGTGTTGATAGTACGGTTAGCAGTATGTCCACTCCTGTTTTAATATTTGATAAAAATACAGGACAATTACTGCATAAATGGGCAGATTTTTTTGAGCCTACAAAAGATATTATAGAAGATAACACTGTATTTTGCTATCAAAATAAAATGAGTTTTGCTACTCGAAATAAAATATTTACGATTGATGCGAATACAGGCAAAACGATATTTAAAAAATGGGATGATACTTATTCAAGTGGATTGAGGGATGTCATGGGCATTAATGAAAAAATTTATAGATTGCTGGGAAATGGGATTTATGATACGAATAGTGAAGATTATGTTAAAGAATATAATACGATGACAGGTGATTCCAGAATTATATACACGGTCAATGGCAAAGATAATTACACTGTTGGACTACGCTATCCTAAGTTCTATATAGATCAAATTGGGGATACCATCATGCTCATTGCTAATATGATGTATAATTTTAATACAAAAGATGCCAAGCCCTTGTTTATTAAGTATAATATTACTCATAAAACAGTGCTTTTTGAAAAAGAGTGGGTTCATAATGAAAGTGGTAATTTTTCCGCGCCGCCTCTCATTAACAACGGTAAAGTATATGTTGTTTTGGGTAGAAAAATAATCTGTGTTGATTTAGACTCCGGAGAAACGCTTTGGACAAGACTATTAAGTGCTTTTGTTGTTTTCTCTGACCCAATCATTGCACAAAATGTTTTTTATGTAATTGATGAAAATAGACAACTTTACGCATTAGATTTAAATACAGGTAATATTTTGTGGCAAACTGAAGGCTCTGGTTCTTCCAGTAATTTAGCCTATTTAAATGGCGTGATTTATTTTACAGGAGGCGGAGATGGTTTGTTACATGCCGTAGAAGCCAGTAATGGGCAACATATTTACAAATTTAAATGTCCTGACGAAGTTATGAATAGTAATTTTTGGTGGCAGAGAGGTGTCACGGTTGACCCAGATACGAAGCGATTGTATGTAGCGAGCTACGGAAGTTTATTTTGTTTGGAAGCCGTTCGATAAAGCGGATATATAAATCAGAGATATTAAATGGAGTGAACCGATCAGCGTCTTCCAAAAAAAGATAGCTGATTGGTCTTTTTTATTGATTACAAAATAAAATATATGATATATTTAAATTATTACGTTTTAAAAAAATAATAATGAAACAATTCGTTAAAATGCTGCTTTTTGTTGGCTTGGTGTCATCGTTTAGGGATTGTCATCCTTACTTTAATGTGATTCAACATTATTCAGATGAGTTCAAAAAAACGGAGACCTTTATTCTTAATCAACATTTCACACCAGATGAAAAAAAATCACTTGTAAAAACTGCCTTTATTACTTACCAGAAACAAAAAAGTAAGGTTTCTGAAAAAATAACGCTTTTTTTTGTTTTTCAACGAAATTTAATGAGTTTTAACATAGACAAAAAAGGATTTATTAAAACGAATGACCGTAGTTTTGAAATTGATGGCAAAAATTTGAATACTGAAAACGTTACTCAAACGGTAACTAATAATAATATTATCGTTCTGGATTCAACAGGTGTTCAAACAGCACTTTTAAGTTCTAATGAAACAACTCATTGGTTACAAGACAAATTTCAATTAGAATTATCCGACGAAATCGCACAAATGCTTCGGAATGGGCAGGATTTAAAATTTCGTTTTTATTCGGGAGCTATTCCAATTACATTTACCGTTAAAAATAAAGATTGGTTGATTTTAAAAAATTGGTTAAAATCATAATTAGGGTATAAATTAAAATAGGGTCAGTCATTTTTTACGCATGAAGTGAAGAGAATAATCTTTAAAAACAAGATTTAAAAAAAACATTATCATTATAAATTGTGATAGCTTTGTTGTTTGAATCCATTTCAACGTCACAAAATGAAAAAAAACGTCCATATTTCTAAGCAACTTTGCTTATTTGTCTTGTTTTTGAATTTTTTTCCGCCGCTTCGAGCGCAACAATTATTGTCTCCAGACGATTTTTTGCCCCATAAATTAGGGGAACAATTTACGTCCCATCACCTTTTGGTAGATTATTACCAACATGTTGCGCGCAATTCGCGCCAAGTGCAGCTCAAAGAATATGGTCGAACTGCTGAAAATCGTCCCCTTTTGTACGCAGTGATTTCCTCACCAGACAATATGGCTAATTTAGAAGCATTGAGAATCAATCATTTACGCAAAACTGGTTTAGTAGAAGGCAAGCCGATGGCGAATGCACCTGCGGTGGTTTGGATTAGCATGAATGTTCATGGCAATGAACCCGCGAGTGCTGAAACTTCGATGGATTTGTTACACCATTTGGTGAATCCTGCTGAAAAAGAAATTCAAAATTGGTTGAAAAATACCATTGTCCTTATTGACCCCTGCGTGAATCCAGATGGTTATAGTCGTTATACGCATTGGTATATTAATGCTTCGGATAATGTACCAAACCCGCATCCCGATGCCCGCGAACACCGCGAACCTTGGCCCGAAGGTCGTTATAACCACTATTTGTTTGATTTAAATCGAGATTGGGCATGGGCAACTCAGGTGGAAACGCAGCGTCGTTTAGAAATTTACCACCAATGGATGCCGCAAGTCGTGCCGGATTTTCACGAAATGCCGTATAACGAACCTTATTATTTCGCGCCTGCCGCGCCGCCTTATCATCGTTCTATCACGCCTTTTCAACGGGATTTTCAAGTCGAAATTGGTAAAAATCATGC
>JBDKKX010000313.1:0-6721 GCA_039795795.1 Bacteroidota bacterium
AATTAAAACGTTGGTCAGCGTGTCTATAATCGTCGTTGTCGTAAAATCGGTCTTCCCAAGCAGGATTCTTTGAAAACTGGAGCTGTTGTTAAATAGCAAAACATATCTTTGCCCATTCATCCAAGTCGCTCCTGCGAAAATCATTCCTGCGGGCGGCGTGTATGCAACACGAGTCGTAACCGTACCGTCCGTTTTGAAAAGGGCAGCTCCTGTTGCGTCGTCGGCGGTGAAATAAACCCCATTGTCGGAATTGAAAAAATCACGCGGCGTGCTGCTTGCAACCCCTGCATTGATGTCTTTTACGAGGGTCGGCGCGTTTTGTGCAAACCCAAGTTGGGTGCAAATCATCCCCAAAACAAGAGAAATAATGGAAAAAAGGTTGTTTCTCAACATAATGTTTGTTTTTTAAGTAAAAAATTTAAAAGCACTTCAATCCGAACCGCACTAACCCAAAAATCCCGTAGGGATGCCCCCTTGGTAGTCGATGCCCGTTTTTGTTACCAAACGGGCATCCCTACGGGATTTTATTTGGTGGGTATGCGTCCAGTTATAACTATAACTAAAAAAATCAATATTTCAAAAATTTGGATGGCGCGTTTTTACCCCCTTGCTCGCTCGTTTGAATGAAATAAACCCCTGTTGGCAATTTCGTCACGTCGAAAAAGAGTTCATTTTCTCCGTTTTGAACTTGCTGCGTTTGGGAATAAACTTTTGAACCAACGGTGTTATAAAAATCAAAAGTAACCTCTTTCGCCACAAGGCTTTTCAATGTAACTAACAATGCTCCATCCGTCGGATTCGGACTTAACGTTTTAATATCTAGTGTAACGGGTTGATTATCATTCGATAAAGCCTTCAACTGGGCATTCAGCGCATTATAAGATTTGACCGTCACGTAAAAACCTGCGGTATCAATTTTCCCACAAGAATCTTTCGCCGTGTATAACACATGAGTCACGCCAATCGGAAAACAGTGTCCCGAAGCATAATTAGAAGTGACTTTCACGGGATTGAAATTCAAATAGCTCGGATTGCCAAAAAGGGCAGGTTCTTTCCAAGTTACCATTTTACAAGTTTGTCCTGCGGCGGCAGTCACTACAGGTTCCATGCCGTAAAAAACCTCCAAGAAGGGCTTCGGATAAACACTACAAGGTGCAGCAACAGCTTTTATTTTGAACTGACAAACCTTCTTATTCCCCACTGCATCATACGCAACCGTATGAAAATCAATGATTTGTCCTCTTTGGGGATCTAAAAAACTGTACGGATAAGTGCTGATAGATTGCAATTTGCAATTATCTGTTGCCTGAATCTTAGCAAAAGTAGCAATTTCATCCCCTTTGATCCCAGCTGGATTCGACACAGGGTAATGCACGATTTGAGTGGGACAATGTTGAATCACAGGAGCGATTTTATCTTCCGCTTGGCATTTATTGCAATCTATCCGCTTAGAACTGGTATTGAAATGCAATTGTCCAAAGGACAATTCATCGCCCTCCGCAAATTCGATACGCAAACTATCGGGATTGGATTCTTGCCCAAAATGTTTAATGCGTATATGCCTATCCGTCAATTCTGTATTCGTGTTACTGCGTGCAGTAATAGCCAAGCCATTCGCGGTAAAGTACGTCCAATTCCCCAGACAATTTATAAATTTAGTGCCTGCGGGCGGCGTAGTTACCCCCTTTTTGCCAAAAATCACGGAGTTGGAACTGCCCGCCGACATCGCTCCTTTGTGAATGATAAAGCCGTCCGCAATGCGCTTACCCAACAACTGAATCGAATAGCTAATCCGAGGAAATGAATGTGCAGGCAAACTCGCTCCATCACAAGTCGGAGTACTCCGAAGCTCCATTTTAAAATGCGTGAAACAAGTATCGTTCGACGGAGACAAAAATTGGGCTTGAAAACGGCAAATACTATGATTGCCATTCACATCGTAGGCAACCGTGTGGTAATTGACTAATTTCCCATTGGTAATGTTCAATAAATGGTCGGGATAAGTTTTGCTATCTGCTACGGAGCAGTCATCATAAGCATTCGTAGATGCAAAAGCCATCATGCTACTGCCTTTAAGATTGGTCATATTGGATTCGAGCGGATACAGCACTCGTTCGCTGGGACACACGATGTAAGGCACCGTATTATCGGGCAGGACGCACTTGTAATCTTTACAAAGGGTGTCTTTTTTAGCAGAATTAAACCGTTTTTCGGGACGGACATTCGTATTTTGCGCAAATTCAACGCGTAAACTATCGGGATTGCGCTCATTCCCAAAAGCCTTAATGCGGACATAAACATTTAATAATTCCGTAGAAGCATCTGCGCGAGGGAAGTAATTGACCCCCGCCGCTTTGAAATACACCCAATTGCCTGGACAATTGTGGAATACCGCACCTGCTGGAGGCGTTAAACTACCGCCTTTGCCCCAAAGACGGTCTTCCGACGAGCCTGCGGTGATGAGGTTTCGTTCCCAAAAGAAGCCATCGGCAATGCGGTTGCCTAATAATGTAATGGTGGAACCATTGCGAGTGGGCGTGCTGCCACTGTTGCAAGTTTGTAAAGTGCGGTCGTCCATTTTGAAACGAATTTTACAAGAATCCGATAAAGTAGCCGACATTTGGGCAGTTGCCGAGCATGCCAAAAGGCTGCTCCATAAAAAAGTGAAAATCGATTTCATTCAAGGTATGTTTTTTGTTAAAAAATAGGGGGTGAGAAAGCGATTCGAGGAATGGCTAAGTTGTTAAAGTTAAGTGCTTGGACAAATTAAAAGGATACGAACTAAAAGGATTTAAAATATTGATTATTAAATAGTTATAACTTGACGCAAGTTTGCAACTTGCGTCAAGTTGTACGTTTAATTTTGTCTAATGACTTAGAATGTATAAAAGATTAATTTTCAATCCCGTAGGGATTTTTATTTGGTAGCAAAAACACGGTTCTAACCCCCAAAAAATCCCGTAGGGATGGTCCTTTGAAACGCCCCAAGTACCATCCCTACGGGATTTTTTTGGGGCGGGTTTGGAGTTACCAAACGGACATCCCTACGGGATTGAAAACCAATCTTTTATAAATTAAAACTTTAACAACTCAGTAGCATCCTAATTCAAAAAAAATTAATATTTCACAAATTTAGACGGCGCGTCTTTTCCGCCTTGTTCGCTCGTTTGAATGAAATAAACCCCTGCTGGCAATTTCGTCACGTCGAAAAAGAGTTTATTTTCCCCGTTTTGAACTTGCTGCGTTTGGGCGTAAACCTTGGAACCGACGCTGTTATAAAACTCAAAAGTCACCTCTTTTGCCACAAGGCTTTTCAACGTCATCAACAATGCCCCATCCGTCGGATTCGGACTTAACGTTTTAATATCCAGTGTAACTTGTTGATTATCATTCGATAAAGCCTTTAAATGGGCATTCAGCGCATTATAAGATTTGACCGTCACGTAAAAACCTGCCGTATCTATTTTCCCACAAGAATCTTTCGCCGTATATAATACGTGCGTCGTCCCAATCGGAAAACAATGTCCGGAGGTATAATTAGAAGTGAGTTTTACGGGATTAAAAGTCGTATTGCTCACACTTGGCTGTGTCCAAGTTACGGCTTTACAAGTTTGCCCTGCGGCGGCTGTCACCGTCTGGTCGGTCCCGTACAAACCGTACAAAGAGGGCTTTTCATAAGCACTACAAGGTGCTGCAACCGCTTGGATTTTGAACCGACAAACACTCTTATTCCCTACCGCATCATACGCAACTGTATGATAATTAATGATTTGTCCTTTTTTGGGATTCAAAAAAACATTTGGATAAGTGCTTATGGATTGCAATTCGCAATTATCCGTTGCCTGAATCTTAGCGAAAGTAGCAACGTCCTCTCCCCCTATCCCAGTTAGATTCGTCACGGGGTAATGCACGATTTGAGTCGGACAATGTTGAATAACAGGAGCAATTTTATCTGCCGCTTGGCATTTATCGCAATCAATCCACTTAGAACTGGTGTTGAAATGCAATTGGTCACTCAGCAATTCATCGCCCTGCGCAAATTCAATCCGCAAACTATCGGGATTCGACTCATTTCCAAAATGTTTAATGCGGATATGCGTGTTCGTCACTTCGGTATTGGTATGACCGCGTGTAGCGACCACCAAGCCACTCGCGGTAAAGTACGTCCAATTGCCTGGGCAAGCTATAAATTTGCTGGCTGGGGGCGGCGTAGTCAAGCCGTTTTTGCCAAAAAGAATGTAGGTAGAACCGCCTGCTGTCATCGGTCCTCTGTGAATTTTAAAGCCGTCGGCAATGCGTTTACCCAACAACTTAATCGAATACGTGCTACGGGAAAACGAACTCGCTCCATCACAAGTCGGGGTACTCCGATGCTCCATTTTAAACTGCGTGAAACAAGTATCATTCGACGGAGACAAAAATTGGGCTTGAAAACGGCAAATACTGTGATTGCCATTCACATCGTAGGCAACCGTGTGGTAATTGACTAATTTCCCATTAGTAATGTTTAATAACTTATCCGGATACGTTCTAATATCCGCTAAAGAACAATCATCGTTCGCAAAAGTGTTCATAAAAGCCATCATGCTGCTGCCGTTGAGATGAGTCATGTTCGATTCGAGCGGATAAAGCACTCTTTCGCTGGGACACGCTATGTAAGGTACCGTATTATCGGGCAGGATACACCCATAATCCTTACAAATCGTGTCTTTTTTAGCAGAATTAAACAGTTTTTCAGGACGGACATTGGTATTTTGCGCAAACTCTACGCGTAAACTATCGGGATTGCGCTCATTCCCGAAAGCCTTAATGCGAACATAAACGTTTAATAATTCCGTAGAGGCATCTGCCCGCGAGAAGTAATTGAAACCTGCCGCTTTGAAATACACCCAATTGCCCGGACAATTGTTAAATACCGCACCCATCGGAGGCGTTAAACTACCGCCTTTGCCCCAAAGACGGTCTTCGGACGAGCCTGCGGTAATGGCAACTCGTTCCCAATAAAAGCCGTCGGCAATGCGTTTGCCCGTTAAGGTAATGGTGGAACCGTTGCGAGTGGGCGTGCTGCCACTGTTGCAAGTTTGTAAAGTGCGGTCATCCATTTTGAAACGAATTTTACAAAAATCCGCTAAGGAAGGGGCAGTTTGGGCTGCCGCCGAGCATGCCAAAAGGCTGCTCCATAAAAAAGTGAAAACAGATTTCATTCAATGTATGTTGTTATTAAAAAATTGGATTAAAAGTGAAATCGTTTTAATCGCTTTGAGAGGACGCAAATGTAGATACAGATTTTGGAGTATTCCAGATTAGGGAATGGTATTTTTTGAAAATTTATTACACATATATTTTCAGCGCAAAAGCGACAATCTGCTATCTTTGCCGTTCAAACAGCTATCAAAAAAGATGTCAACACAAATTAGCAATCCACGCATTGAATATTTAGATAGTGTACGCGGCATTGCCGCGCTGTGTACGCTGCTTGGGCATTGGGTATTTACATTTGAGGATGGTCGTGCAGTATCCCTGCGCACAGCTCACTTTTGTAATTTTTTCATCAATGGCGCAGATGCCGTTTCACTCTTTTTCGTATTGAGTGGCTTGGTGCTGTCGTACAAATATTTCAAAACCGAAGCTTTAAATTTAAATTATAAAACATTTATAATCAATCGTTTATTTCGATTATATCCTGCTTTTTGGTTTATGTTGGTGTTGTACTTTTTAAATGCACACTCGCCCGAAATGCACGGTGCCTATTGGAAAGATTGGTTTTGGTATAAAAATTATGGTTTTTTAGAAGAAGCGAGTTTATTGCGCAATCACGTACCGCTTTTTATGCCAGGATGGACTTTAAACGTCGAATTAGGACTTTCGTTTTTCGTGCCTGTCCTTATTTTAGTGCTGAAATATCGACGAGCATGGTTCAAATACTTGTTATTGATTTCCATCTTTGCGAATGCGTATTATAATCAATTTTTATTTCACTTTAGCATCGGCGTTTGGATAGCGGCGCATTTCGAGGCAATCCAACAATTTAAGCTTAAACAAACGCAATGGTATCGGTATCGTTGGAGCTTTGCGTTGATGGCATGGTTGCTTTATAGTATGCGTACTATTTTGTATTTCATACCTTTCGACCAAAATAGGGTTTTTAAATTCGTACACCAGATAACGCAAATCAATACCTATTATACGACGGGT
Source organism: Bacteroidota bacterium (assembly GCA_039795795.1). Lineage (GTDB taxonomy): Bacteria > Bacteroidota > Bacteroidia > Chitinophagales > Saprospiraceae > JAAFJT01. The sequence continues at coordinate 6,196 of JBDKKX010000313.1, forward strand.
ATAGGTGCGGCAATGCTTTTAATCCTCGTCATTCGGTCGGAGCGCGTCCAACAAATTTTGCAACATCGCATTTTTTTATTTTACGGGCGCATTTCGTATGGCATTTATTTAGGACACACATACTTTCTATTTGGACAATTGAAGTATCGTTCCGAAATGTTCAAACAAGCATTAGGCTGGACGGATTTACAAGTTTTCTGGCTTTTCGGAGGATTGACTTTGCTATTGAGTACGCTTTTAGCAACCTTTATACACTACGCCATCGAAAAACCGATGATTCGATATGGACGCGGCATTGCAAAGCGATATGAATGAATAACTTTGGAAAATTACCTTAGTACGGGACAAAAATATTTTTCATCACAGATGGAACAGATGCCGCGAGATTTTCACAGATTTTTAATGCTTAAAATCAAAAAAAATCTGTGAAAATCTCGCGAAATCTGTTCCATCTGTGATGAAAAGTATTTTGTCCCGTACTGAGGCATAAAATACAAAAAATCCGTGTAAATTCGTAAAATCCGCG
>JBDKKX010000314.1:0-6717 GCA_039795795.1 Bacteroidota bacterium
CCGAATATCACAAGCTGCTAAATTCCGAATCGTTTGCTTATAATTTTCGATATGTAATTGACAATCAGCACTTTGCGTTTTGATGGCTTCGCTTACAGGAACGCTTTCCACGACCGACCATTTCAAACCTGCGTTTTCAATCACCGCTTTTCGATGAAGAATGTCTTTAATTGTCCAAACACTCCCGTTTGGAACTTGGTGCAATGCCGTAACAACACCCGTACAACCCGCTTGACGAATATCGCTCAAACTAACAGGGTCTTTTTCGCCAAACCAACGCATGGTTTGTATCATTTTTGGACTCATAACTTTTTTTTTATGGATTTTTAAGTTGGTAAGTGACAAAATTTTAATGAGGTCTCGCACAAGTTCGGGAAACTTGGAAAGTTTCCCGAACTTGTTATACGCCACTAAATGCGTTAAATCCACCATCGATTGTCACGATAGAACCCGTTACAAAAGCCGATTGATCGCTCAATAGCCAAATCAAAGCACTATCCAAATCGGCTGGATTGCCAAATTTTTTAAAAGGCGTATTGGCTAAAATTTTTGCAGCCCGTTCGGTGGGAGAACCATCTTTGTTCAATAACAAATTTCTATTTTGTTCTGTGATGAAAAAACCCGGTTTTATTGCGTTCATACGGATTTTATCGCCATGCCGCATGCTCAATTCCACCGCGAACCATTTCGTAAACGCATCAATCGCCGCTTTGCCCATGCTGTAACCCATCACTTTGGTCAATGCGCGGTCGGCACTCACCGACGAGACATTGACAATACTGCCCCCGCCACTTTGCAAAATCGCCGAACCAAAAACTTTTGTGGGCGCAACCGTTCCCCAAAGATTGAGATTCATGGAATTGCGCATGCCATGGAGGTCGAATGAAAAGATATCTTGTTCGGGTTGCACGATGCCTTCGGGCGAATTCCCGCCTGCGGCGTTTACCAAACCGTTGATTTTGCCAAAATGATTTAAAATCACCTTTTTAGCATTTTCTAACTCATTGATTTCCATGACGTTGCAGACCACAGCCAGTGCTTTGCCGCCTGCTGCTTGAATAGCGGCACTGCGTTCCTGCGCCACTTTTTCGTTCCGACCCAAAATGCAAACAGCACCACCTGCTTGTGCAATGGCTTGTACGAAACTCCCGCCTAATACGCCCGTACCACCTGTAACAATGATTACTTTATCGGACAGTTGTTTAAACATAATTTTGATTGCTAAATGATTGATAATCAATATTTTATAGGTCAAATGCTGTGAATATAGCAGCTTGTTTTGTATTCACAACATCTGTCAAAGATTTGGGTGCGAAGTTAGAATATAATTTTTCATCTAAAAACTTTTTTTACAAATCATACAAAAGTTGCGTCAAGTTGAAAACTTGACGCAACTTAATTCGTTGATTTTCAATTACTAATAGCTTAATCCGTCCCCAAAACGAAATAAAGCATATCCTTTGGGCTTCAAATAACCTGGCACATCGGATTGATTTTCCAAAACGGCTTTTTTAGACACAGGCGTTGAAAAAGGCATTTTGCCACTGGGCTTGAACGCACCTGTCACAATATCCAAAATCGCATCGGGAGTCGTGCCAAAAGTTGCCAAAATCGTTTTAACATTTTTAGTATCCACTTCGTCAATTACCCATGGACTGGTATAATTTATCGCCAAAATAGTCGGCTTAGAACTCGTAACACCATTCACACGTTCCACATCAACCTTATTTTTGGATAATTGTAATTCAATCGCTTCGCCTTCTTTGGTATTGAACAAACTGCCGCCATTCGGAGTCAACCATAATAAAACCACATCTGCCGCGTCTTTGGAATCCACAAACTCAAGATTGGGATATTTGCCCGCCGCAGGTTTTAGGACGTTAATCGGATTTTTAGTTCTGCCATTGTCGTAATAAGACTCAAAATAAACTTTCGTTTTCGCCTTCAATGGCAATAAATTAGCATCGTTGCGCAACAAAACAATCGATTTACGCATTGCCAAATCGCCTTTTTTCTGAAAATCGGCATTTCCAACCGTTTTAACCGCTTGTTCTACATCCACATAAGGATTTTCAAACAAACCTAATTCAAATTTCTCTCGCAACAAGCGCGCAATGGATTCATTAATCCGCGCTTCCGAAACCATTCCTTTCGTCACAGTTTCCATCAACGGAGTCGGATCCGCCGACCCCGAAAAAATATCTACGCCACAATCTAACGCTTTTTGATACCGTTCCAAAATAGACAATTTTTCAACGCCCCAAGGCATCATATCAATCGGACCTGTATCCGAATTGATAATGCCTTTAAAACCCATCTTCGTTCTCAATAAATCTTTGATAATCGCTTTGTTATACGCAAAGGCAAGCGGTTCATATTTCGTACCAATCGGTTTTGCATAATAAGGCATGATGGCAGAAGTCCCCGCGTCAATAGCGGCTTGAAAAGGTTTCAAATGATAATCGAAGTTATTGCCCGGATAATGCTGGTCTTGCCCCCAAACAAAATGGGGATCATGTCCTTCCACTTGCGGACCGCCGCCCGGAAAATGCTTGGTTGTCAATGCAACCGAATTTTTATTTAGTTTTTCGCCCTGAAAACCCAATACAATTTCGCGTATCATTTGCGCAGCCCAATCTGCATCTTCGCCAAACGTCCCTTCAATCCGTTGCCAACGCGGTTCGGTTGCAAGGTCTGCCATATACATATAGCCTTTGCGCAAGCCGACGGATGCCCATTCTTGTCCTGCGATGGCGGCAAATTCACGCGTCAAGGGCAAATCGCGCATTGCCGCTAATCCCAATTCACCAGGCCATTTGGAAAAAACGGTTGTGCCAACACTCAAACCCACCGACGCATCTACGGTAATATGATTGCGCGGATTCGACGCGACGATGGCAGGAATGCCTAAACGGTCGCTTTCGCACAACGCTTGCAAACGATTCGACCATTCCGCCATGATTTGCGCCGAAGTGTTGACGCGAGCGATGAAATGTCTTAAATGTTTTTCTTTAACGCCTTTGGTCGTCCCCGCCGCCGAAAGCATCGGCGCAGGCAATGGCTTTTTGGAAAACATATTCATACTTTGCACCAAGTCTTGCTCATTGAAACCGCTTGAAACAGGTAATTTTTCTTTGGGCGGATTGGGTTCAAACGTCCAATCATTTTCGAGCCGAGTGGTGCTGATGAGCATAAAACCCAATTTTTCAGGCAACGTCATTTGACGAATCAAGTCTTGAACGCGGGTTTCCACAGGCAAACGCCAATCTTCATACAAGTCTAAGGCTTGATTTTGATTCAAATCTTTGAATTGTAACCCATTGATAGTCAATATCTTGGCAGTACGATAGCCTAATGTAGGCTGTGCTGGAGCAGCTACTCCAACTTTTTTGGGCGCGTCGCAACTGCATACGCTCACGATGCTCATGGATAAGAGCCATCGAGTTGCTTTTGTTGAATTTTTCATCATATATTGTTTTAATTCATAACAAAGATAGGAAATATTTTGATTCCCGCTAAAAATTGTAAATTGAACATTTAGTGGGTTAACGTTGGAATTCGGATTAAATAGGATTGATTTTTTTTAAGATTTTTAGGATTTGCAGTCTTTTAATGGGATAAATCGGGATGTTTGATTCGGTGCGAAAAGGAAGTTACACTTTTGGATACGTTGGGATACAAATGGATGTACGGATTTCACGGATTTCACCGATTCGTGCTGATTTTTTTTGTTTTTTTGCTTGGGTTTTGAGCAGGAATTCCAAAAAAAATCCGTACGAATCGGTGAAATCCGTGAAATCCGTACATCCATTTGTATCCCAATGTATCCAAAAGTGTAACCTAAGTAAAAGTATTTTAATAAATTCGCTCATAAAGTTCGGGAAACTTGAAAAGTTTCCCGAACTTTATGGGCGAGACCTTATTAAAATCTTATTACTAAAAATGAAACATCGCAATAAATCTTAAAAATCTTAAAAAATCAATCCCATTTAATCCTAAAAAAATCCGATTTAATCCGAATTCCAACGTACCACACCACTTGAATTTATTATCTTTGTCCGAACCAACGTTGGTTTATTTACTCGTTAGACAAAAAAGCAATACCATGTTTTTCAAAATAATATGCTTCATCTGCCTTTTTTCACCCGTTTTTTTGAACGCTCAACCCTTCAATACTGCCAAACCATGGGCGTATTGGTGGTGGCTTGGCAGTGCAGTGGATTCCAATAGCCTTTCTAAAAACTTGCAAGATTTTGCAAATGCAGGTTTTGGAGGGATGCACATTATCCCGATTTATGGGGTGAAGGGCGAAGAAAGCAAATTTATACCTTATTTGTCTCCCAAATGGGTCGAAATGTTGGATTATACGGTTCAAGAAGCGCGTCGATTGGGTTTAGGGATTGACATGACGCTTGGTACAGGCTGGCCACTCGGCGGCAGTTTTGTGACGGAAACCGATGCGGCAAAAGCGTTTAAAATCCGCAAAAATGAAACGGGGAAATATGTTTTAGACGTTGCGCTCACGAAACAAAAAGTCAAACGGGCTGCGCCAGGGGGTGAAGGTTGGGTATTAGACCATTTCAGCGAAACGGCAGTGAAAAACTATTTTAAACCTTATGATAGTGTTTTTGCCCAGAAAAATATAGGCGTTCGAGCATTTTACAACGATTCTTACGAAGTTTATGGCGCAAATTGGACAAATGATTTTTTCAAAAAGTTCCAAACGTTGAGAGGTTATGATTTATCAGAGCACCTCGACGTAATGGCTTTGGATTCCGCAAAAACAGAACGCGAAAAACGGATTTGGGCAGATTATCACGAAACGTTGTCGGATTTGTTGTTGAACGATTTGACCAAACCATTGAATGCGTTTGCCAATAAATATGGTAAAATTTTGCGCAATGAATCGCATGGTTCGCCTGCTAATATTTTAGATTTGTACGCCGCTTCCGATGTGCCTGAATCCGAGTTTTTCGGCAGCAAACCTTACAATATTCCCTTGTATCGGCAGGATGAAGACTATGACCCGCGCCGTTTTGGGAAACCGGGCGCGTTTGTTTTGAAATTTGCCTCGTCTGCGGCGGCTGTCATGGGTAAAAAATTAGTGTCTTCTGAAACGGCTACTTGGTTGGGCAACCATTTTAAAGTATCGTTGCGGCAAGTGAAACCCATTGTGGATGAATCGTTTGTGGGCGGCATCAACCATATTTTTTATCACGGCGTACCTTATTCGCCGCCGAATGCACCTTTTCCGGGTTGGTTGTTTTATGCTTCCACGAATTTCAATCCGCAAAGTCATTTTTGGAAAGAATTGCCGCTTTTGAATGGTTATATTGAGCGTTGCCAACAACTTTTGCAAAATGCACAGCCCGATAATGACATTTTGCTTTACCTGCCGTTGGTGGATTGGTGGCATGCGGTCGGCAAAAAAGACAAAACGCATATTATGGATGTGCATACGCTTTTGAGTAGCGGCATTTACAATTCGCCTTTCGGCAACCTGGCGAAGCAGCTTATAGAAGATGGTTATAGTTTTGACTTCGTTTCCGACCGACAATTGCAACAGGCTAAAAGGAATAAAAATTTGCTGATAACCGAAGGTGGAACAAAATATCGCACCGTTATCATTCCAGCATTAGATTATATGCCTTTGGAAACGGTTCGCGCTTTGGAAAAATTGCAAAAAGAAGGTGTTTTAATTGTTTTTGCTGGGAAACTGCCGCGTACGGTTTCTGGTTTTTGGGATTACGAAAAAAGAGAAAAACAATTCGCGAAGCATTTAAAATCCTTCGTTGCTTATCGCAATGGTTATGCACAAGTCTTTGAAAATCATAAGATTAGAAAGGAAAATTTGGATAAACAAGGGCTTCAATTCATCCGAAAAAAAACGCCTACGGGTTGCCTTTATTTCATCGTTAATCAAGAACAAAAATTTGCAAACGATTCTATTCAATTGTCCACAACTGCCGAATCGGTTCAACTTTTTGACCCTTTGAACCAGACGAAGCGCAGGATTCCATTTAAGAAAATCGGGAAAGATAAAATTCAAATTCCATTAGAGTTGCGGTCGGGAGAAAGCGTTTTCGTTGAAACCTTTCATACGCCTGCCACCGTCGCTACAACTGAAATCCGAAATCCAACCTCCGAAATGGTATTAAAAGGAATGTGGCAAGTGGATTTTTTGAAAGGAGCACCGAGTATTCCGCAAGGTTTTAAAACAGAAAATTTGGATTCGTGGACAAAATTGAGTAAGGATACAATGGCGCACTATTTCAGTGGTACTGCACGTTACACGTTGAATTTCAATATTTTAGAGCATCAAATCGGTAAAATAGGCAGCCTTGAATTGGGCGATGTACGGGAATCTGCCGTCGTGAAATTGAATGGTCAAACGTTGGGAACCGTCTGGTGTCTGCCTTATAATGTCTTGATTCCAGAAGGGCTGCTTTTGAAAGGCAACAATCAATTGGAAATCGAAGTGACTAACCTTTCTGCGAACCGAATCCGATTTATGGACAAAAAAGGCATTCTATGGCGCAAATTTTACGACATTAATTTCGTGGATATATCCTATAAACCGTTTGATGCGGCGGGCTGGTTGCCTGTGGCTTCGGGTTTATTGGGCGAAGTGCGTTTGGTGACTTGGTAACACATAGATTTTTTTTGGAACACATAGGAACATAGAACACATAGATTTTTTTTGGAACACATAGGAAC
>JBDKKX010000315.1:0-6716 GCA_039795795.1 Bacteroidota bacterium
ACAGATTGGTTTCATTCATCAAGATTCAGTCGTCGCCAGAAGTGCCGATTGTCAACTCGGCGTGGCGGTTTGCATCGATAGTTTTACTTACGATGATTTGAGTAATTACAAATTTACGTTGGACGGTAAACCCTTTAATGCTGCTTTTACTTCGTGTAAAGTGGATACATTGCAGGCTTATTCTTATTTAGTTATTTTCACGGACGGCGAACCAGGTCCGTTTCGATTGCAAGAGTGGATTGTGAATGGGCGAACCTTTAAAATGACTTTTGCCAATTTGCAGGCGTTGAAGGATTCTATGGTGATTTGGGATCCCACTGCTCAATGGCAATTGGATACTTTTTCAAAAACCATTTTTGGCTTTCCGAATGGGAGTAGCTATTCTTGCCAAAAGGTGCTGGGCTTGACCAATGGGAGCCAAAATAGCCTTTGTCTTAGTGATGGGGTGCGGTATTCGGGGTTGCGTTTCAATGTGCCTGCTGGACGGCATCAATTCATTGTGGAAGATTTGGTGAATAAGGTACGCGATACGGTTCAGATTACAGCCGCTTGCATTCGACCCGATACAGTGGTTCGGAATATCCAACTGGGGACGAACGACACTTACTGCGTGAGTAGTGGAGAATTGCTAGGCGCGTTGCAGGGAACCACTAATTTTTGTGCTCGTGCAACCACACATGCGATTTTTCAAGCCCCTGTGAACAATTGTATTGCTTTTAATGGTTCAACGGCGGGTTCGGATACGGCTTGTTTGCGGTATTGTGACCAATTTGGCATTTGCGATACCACTTATCTGGTCGTTCATGTCACGATCGCAGCGAATGGAAGTACGCATACGATTCGAGATACGATTCCATCGGGTTTGAGCCGTACGCGTTGTGCTTTGAATATTCCGTCGGGTACGATTGCGTCGATGACCAATGCTTGCCCGTCGAATAGTGGGAACAATGTTCGTTTTGCCTTAGACCCTGTGAACCATTGCGTGACTTACACGGGTTTGACGGAAGGAACAGATTCTGCTTGTGTGGTGATTTGTAATACGACGGGCAGTTGTGATACGAATTATTTTTATATTACGACAAGTATTGCTTTGCCGCCAACAGGAACGCAACTTCGGGTAACGGATACCTTAGCATTGGGTACTTCTAAACCCATTTGTGGGACGTTGAGGGGGGGCGGATTGACGATTTCGGGCGTTACCAATCTTTGTGCAGGCGGTTCGGGTACAAGAGTGAATTTTGGAAATTTGAATACGGCAAATGGTTGTTCGCAAGCCTCCAGCGTTTCTGTTGGTACGGATAGCGTTTGTTGGAAAGTTTGTTACAGCAATGGCGTTTGTGATACCCTATATATGGTGATGAAGGTTTATCCGCCCGAATCTAAGGGAACGCGCAATCGTGTCACCGATACGGTGGCAATCGGAACAACGAAACCGTATTGTGTGCCGACGCGGGGCGGAGGATTGATTATTACAGACGTAACGAATACTTGTGCAGTTGCTTCGGGTACGCATGTTCGTTTTGCGAATATCAACCCAGCAACGGGTTGTTTGACCCTTACGGGGGTTGCAACGGGTACAGATAGTGCTTGTATTCGGATTTGTTATAATAATGGCATTTGTGACACCTTTAATGTAATAGAGACAGCATATCCCTTCGTGCCTGTGAGTCCGCCGAGCAATATTACACGTTTGACGGATACGATTTTGGTTGGAACGCAGAAAAACCGTTGTTTTACGTTGCGTTCGGGGGAGACTGTCACATCATTTGTGAATTATTGTCCTCAAAATGGTGGGAATCGGGTATTATTTGGTAATTTAAATAGTACAAATGGTTGTGTCATGTTAGTAGGTGTCCGTCCGGGCATGGACAGCGCGTGTTTCCGCCTTTGTTATCAAAGTGGGATTTGTGATACCATTATATTGACAGCAGGTGCTTATACGCGCCCTGATTTTGCAAATGGGGGTGGAAATAATGCGCGGTTATCCGATTCGATTGCAGTTGGGACGACTAAAACGAATTGTATTCCTTTGCGGACGGGTTTGACGGTTTCGGGCATGACCAACATTTGCCCAAGCAATGGGGGGAATCATGTTACGTTTACGAATCTGAACCCAGTAACGGGTTGTGTGACTTTGACAGGCATTGCGCCCGGTGCAGATAGTGCGTGTTTAAAAATTTGTTATACGAATAATGTTTGTGATACAATTTATATAACGGTTGGGGCTTACACGCCGACGAATACACCGATTGCGAATACACGACATATTTTCCGCGATACTGTTTTTGTAAGGCAAAACCGAACCAAATGTAATTACATTACTCCCGCAGGGGCAGGTGCAGGTTTTTTGGATTTTTGTAATCAAGCAGGCACAAATGTCTTTTTTAATGTGGATGGAGGTACTCGTTGTGTGGCTTATACAGGTCTTGCGCCCGGAATCGATACGGTTTGTATTGCCTCGTGCAATGTTTCTGGACAATGTGATACCACTTTTACTTATATTACAGTGATTGATACAGTTGTCCGCAAACATGTTATAACGGATACCATTTTGGTCGGTGCGACGGGTACTCAATGTGGTTTGCCCAATCCTGGTGGTGTCTTGACGACGATTCGGAATGTTTGCGCGCATCCAAGCACGATAGTACGATTTGCAATAGATACAACACGGCGTTGTGTTTCCATGAATGGCTTAACGGTAGGGAGCGATTCCATTTGTATTGAAATTTGTAATGCACAAGGTTTTTGCGATACAACGATTGTAAAAGTGGTGACGCTTCCAACATCCAGTAATCAAAATATCAATGATACGATAACGGTTGGATTGAATCGGATTTATTGTGTTCCTGCAAACGATACACGAGTGATGCGCAAGGCTTGTACCGCAAGCAATGGTGGTTTCGCAACAATAACCGTAGATACAACCACGCGCTGTGTGAGTTATACGGGAGTCCGCAAAGGCATGGATTCGACGTGTTTTCTGTTGTGTAATCCTGTGACAGGGGTTTGTGATACCGTAAAAGTGCGCATCACTGCGATTCCTGTGAGCAACGCACCTTTATATTATACCGATACGATTACCATCGGTTTGAATCGAACGTATTGTGGTTTGAAACGTCCCGCAGGTGCGTTCAGCAGTATAAAATATTGCACGCCGCCAACAGGTACCAATGTTAAGTTTGCGTTAGATACAACCAATCGTTGTATTCGTTATACGGGGACGGCGATTGGAACGGATTCTACTTGTGTCTTAATTTGCGATGCAACGGGTAGATGTGATACGACTTATGTAAAAATTCAAGTAAAACCGATTTCAATTGCTCCGAGTGGCATTCATTATTATTATGATACTATCACGGTGAATACGAATCGGAATAAATGTGATTTGGCAGGTGCAGCGACGGGTACAACGATTACAAATCTTTGTGCGGGTGCTTCGGGAACGCGGGTGCTTTTTACGTTGAATGCGGTTACAAAATGTATTCAATATTCAGGCGTTAGTAGAGGCGTAGATTCTGCCTGTATCGTGATTTGTAATGCCGCAGGCGTTTGCGATACGACTTATGTTAAAATATTAGCGGTTCAACCCAATATTCCATTGGTTACGCCGAGTATAGACACGGTAAAAACATCGGTTTTAGGGAAAAAAACGTATTGTCCTGACCCAAATGAATTAGCAGGTGCGCCGATTACGCGCATTGAATGGTGTAGTGCGTTAAATTTGACGCATTCGACAGCCGTTTTGGATACCAGCACGAAATGTGTAAAAGTAACGGGTTCGGTAGCAGGTTTAGATTCCGTTTGTGTTCGGATTTGCAATGCTTTTGGAATTTGTGATACGACGCGCTTGTTTATCCGCGTGACTCCAGATACGGTACGTCCTACGGCTTCGACAGATAGCATTCGTTTGAATGTGGGGATGGATTCCGTCTTTTGCAGGGTGGATACCAGCCAAATTGGAGGTCGTGTGACCCGCATTTTCAACGCGTGTCCGCAACGGTCTGGTCATGCAACTGTTACGGTGGACTCGATTACAAAATGTGTGCGCATTAAAGGCGTATCCATTGGTAGAGATACGGCGTGTATTGTGGTTTGTAATGCGGCGGGCATTTGTGATACGACGACGATTTATATTACAGTGGGCAGACCCAATTCTGGTCTAATTTTGATTGCCAATGACGATAGAGATACGGTTCGATTTAGAAATTTCCGCGTGTTGAATATTTTTGCGAATGATACGATACGAGCTGCCGTCACTCGGTTTAACATCTTGATTCCGCCTGTAAAAGGGCAATTGGATACGATTAGTAGAGGGATTGTTCGATATAGAAGCGGTTATACGGCTGGTGCTTGTGGATTAGATAGTTTTCAATATGAAATTTGTACGGGGGCTTTATGTGATACGGCATGGGTTTACATTTTTGTAGATTGCCCGAATGATTTGAAATTCTGGGATGCGATTTCGCCGAATAATGATGGTAAAAATGATGTTTTAATCGTGGATGGTTTGCAAAATTATCCGAATCATACGTTGTGTATTTTCAATCGTTGGGGCAATGAAGTTTTGAAAGTGAAGAATTATCAACAAGATTGGACAGGTCTATGGAATGGTCAATTATTACCCGATGGTACTTATTTCTACTTGTTGAGGGATGACGATAAAGGTCAAATTGTGAAAACAGGCTATATACAATTGATGCGATAAACTTTTTGCAACACCTATTTTTTGGAACACATAGGAACATAGGACACATAGTTTTTTTAAACCTTTGATAATCAAAGGTTTAAAAAATATATGTGTCCTATGTTCCTATGTGTTCCAAAAAAAAATAGGTGTTGCAAAAAACAATACAAAGAAAGCGTTATACAAGACATAATCCAATATTAAATATCTTGCAATTAAATCAAAAGAAACGAATCAGCACGATTTTTGTGCGTTTTTAACGAAAGACTTGTAATTCTGCGCTCCATACTATGATGAGTTCCCCCCAAAAGACTCAAATCATTTAAAAAAAAATTTCTTTAATCATGAAGAAAACTATCACACTTTTTACTCTGCTGCTTGTTGGAATACGGGTATCGGCTCAACAAGATCCGATGTTTACCAAGTATATGTTCAACAGTTTGATATTCAACCCAGCGTATGCGGGTTCTAAAGACCACATGATAGTCAATTTACTCCATCGGACGCAATGGTGGGGTATTGAAGGCGCGCCGCAAACGCAATCCTTGACGATTCATACGCCCATGCAAAATGAACGGGTGGGTCTTGGTGCGAGCCTCGTTTATGACCAAATCGGACCTACAACGACGATTTCGGGTAACATTGCGTATTCTTATCGGATTCCTGTGGGCAAAGGCAAATTGTGTATCGGCGTACAAGGCGGTGGTTACAATTGGAATGCGAATTGGGGGAAATTGCAAAAATTAGACCCAGGCGACCCTGCGTATCAGTTTAATGTGAATGTTTGGAGACCGAATTTGGGCACAGGCATTTACTATTACAACAATCATTTTTACACAGGAGTTGGCTGCCCGCGCATTATCGAATATGATTTGACGAAAGACAGAACGGACAATTCTGCGATTTACGCCAAGCAATATCGGCATTATTTTTACACCATTGGCGCGGCGATTCCATTGAATGGCAATGCTTTAATTTTCAAACCTTCTGCTTTGGTGAAAGCGGTCGGGTTGGATAGCAAGCTCAAAAAAGACCCAGCTTTCGAGCATATTGGCGCGCCGACTGAATTTAATATTGATTTATCTTTATTTTTTCAAGAGACTTTGTGGGTGGGTACCTCGTTTCGGTCTGCGGTGGAAGCGTTTAATAAGACGAGTACGTATGATTCGGTGGATTTATGGTTTGCGTACTATTTGTCCAACGGTTTGCGGTTAGGTGCGGCGTATGATTATACGCTGACCAAATTGCAAAGTAGTGCAGGTGGTTCGTTTGAACTCATGGTGGGTTATGAGTTTGATTACCAAACGCGCAAAACCGTAACTCCGCGTTATTTTTAAAACTTGGAAAAAATTTTGCCACGAATTACTTAGTACGTGACAAAAATATTTTTCGGCACAGATTGAACAGATTCAACGAGATTTTCACAGATTTTTTTTAATTTTTAATGCTTAAAATCAAAAAAAAATCTGTGAAAATCTCGTTGAATCTGTTCAATCTGTGATGAAAAATATTTTTGTCACATACTAAGCACGAATTACACGAATTTGCTCGAACTATTCGTGTAATTCGGGGCAAAATTCATTTTTTGGCATGACATTTTGCAGTAAAAAACAAAACCATCTACACAGCACTATGATGAACGAATAAAGGCATCATGAATTCATTCTAAAATTCATCATTCCACATTTATCCTTCATCATTCATTACAAACATACTATATTCATTACAAATTAAAATCATGAAACCGAGTAACTTTTACTTCCTGGCGTTTGGCTTATTGTTTGGTTCAAATGCGGTTTTGGCGCAATCCTCCAAGGTGACGCGGGCGAAACAGTATATGAAAGATTTGAATTACACAGAAGCCATCGAAATCTTACAGCCCTTAGCGGCGAAAGGCGATAATCCAGATGCTAAAATCGCATTAGCGGAATGTTACCTTAAAGTCAGCGATGTCGTGAATGCGGAAATGATGTATGCACAAGTCGTCAAGTTGCCTACTGCGTCTCCTGTTCACTATCTTCATTATGGTCAA
>JBDKKX010000316.1:0-6708 GCA_039795795.1 Bacteroidota bacterium
AACGCCCGTAATGAAAATTAAACGTAGGTATTTTTCAGAACTTTTCAGAACCGAATAAAACGCTTTCAAGATTTTTTGATTCGCTTTGGCTTGTTTTAAGCCCACTTGTTCCAAATAATCAATAATTGGTTTGTCATATTCGTCGATAAGCACCACTACCTTGCCTTGTTGAGCATGCAGTGCTGTAATCAATTCGCTGAATTGACCTTTAAAGGATTTTTTGGTCAATTGAATGTTTTTTGCTTTGGCAATATCCGATAACTTATCGGCAATAGCGTCTGCCAAACCTAAATTTTGGTAATCTAAGGCATCAAAAGAGATGTAAATAACAGGATTTTTTTGAGACCAATCCCATTTATTCGTTATCCACAAATCGTTGAATAACCGACGATTACCTTCAAACAATTCACTAAATGTTGAAATCAAAAGCGATTTTCCAAACCGTCTTGGGCGAGACAAAAAATAGACCCCTTCTGTGGATGCCATTTGATAAACATATTCTGTTTTATCTACATACACATAATTACCTTCTCTCATTTTTTGGAAGGTCTGAACGCCAATAGGAAGATTTTTAAGTGCCATCATTGCGATTTTTTAAGTTTTCCATCGCAAAGATAGGCTTTTTACACAAAAAAAGGTACAAAATAAAAACCTGTTTTACCTGTACCTTTCCATTCACCTAAAAATATAATTATGCATTTTTATTAATACAATTCAAATCTTCAAAAGCCATTTTCAACCGATCTACAAATGTTTTTTCAGCAGCCCGCAACCATTTGCGCGGGTCATAAACACTTTTATTCGGTTTTTCCTCCCCTTCAGGATTGCCAATTTGCCCTTGCAAATAAGCTTTTTTGCCCTCATAATAATTGCGCACCCCGTCCCAATACGCCCACTGCATATCGGTATCAATATTCATTTTAATAGCACCGTATTCAATCGCTTCCCGAATTTCGGCGCGGCTTGAACCAGAACCCCCATGAAACACAAAATTAATTGGCAAATCTCCTGTTTTAAACTTCTTTTTGATAAAATCTTGTGAATTTTTCAAAATAATCGGCTGCAATTTAACATTTCCGGGCTTATAAACGCCATGAACGTTGCCAAATGCCGCCGCTATCGTGAAATTCGGACTAATTTTACTCAATTCTTCGTAAGCATGCGCGACTTCCGAAGGTTGCGTATAAAGTTTCGATGAATCAACATCCGAATTATCCACCCCATCTTCTTCCCCACCTGTTACACCCAATTCGATTTCGAGCGTCATGCCCAATTTTGCCATCCGCTTCAAATATTTCTTACAAATCTCAATATTTTCTTCCAATGGTTCTTCGGACAAATCTAACATGTGTGAACTATATAAGGACTGACCGCGCAATTTATGAAACGTCTCGCCCGCTTCCAACAAGCCATCTACCCAAGGCAATAATTTTTTCGCACAATGGTCTGTATGCAAAATCACCGTTACATCATACGCTTTTGCCAACGTGTGCACGTGCATTGCCCCAGAAATACCGCCCAGAATCGCCGCTTTTTGGTCTTTGTTGCTCAACGAACCACCCGCATTAAATGCTGCACCGCCATTTGAAAACTGAATAATCACAGGAGAATTCACTGCTTTTGCCGTTTCTAACACCGCATTTACAGAGCTTGTACCAATCACATTGACTGCTGGTAATGCAAAATTATTAGCGTTTGCGTAGTTAAACAAGTCTGTTACTTCTTGTCCATGAAGCACGCCTGCTCTAAATTTAGTAGCCATAATATTTGAAATATAATTTTGATAAACTATTGATTGTCAATGATTTGATAATTTTTTATCCAAAAATTATCTATAAAAATATGCGCAAAATATCTGTAAATTATCCGATACTTTTCATCACAGATGGAACAGATTTCACGAGATTTCACAGATTTTTTTGATTTTAAGCATTGAAAAAATCTGTGAAATCTCGTGGAATCTGTTCCATCTGTGTTTAATATTTAATGAATATTTCGTGCCGCTAAGTAGCGTTCCGCGTCCAAAGCCGCCATACAACCTGTGCCTGCCGCCGTCACCGCTTGCCGATACACCTTATCTTGTGCATCCCCAGCCACAAAAACACCTTTAATATTTGTGCGAGTGCTACCCGATTTTGCTTTCAAATAACCCGTTTCATCCATATCTAAAATGCCTTTAAACATCGCTGTATTTGGTTCATGACCAATCGCCACAAAAAAACCATTACCCGCGATTTCCGCAATTTCACCCGTTTTATTATTGCGCACTTTTGCACCAATCACTTCATCCTTTCCTAAAACCTCTAAAGTTTCAGTATGCCAATGCACTTTCAAATTAGGCGTGTTCAAAACTCGTTGTTGCATAATTTTGGACGCTCTAAGCACATCTCGACGCACCAAAAGATGCACTTCGGTACAAAGTTTTGCCAAATAAGTCGCCTCTTCCGCCGCCGTATCGCCGCCGCCCACCACAATAACAGGCTTTTTACGGAAAAAGAAACCATCACAAACCGCACAAGCCGACACCCCCTTATTCCAAAGTCGCTGTTCCGATTCTAAACCCAGCCATTTTGCACTCGCGCCCGTACAGACAATCACCGTATGTGCTTGAATTTCAGTACCTTCTTCATTATAAACTTTGTGTATCTTTCCCGAAAAATCCACTCGAACAATCATTTCATAACGGATTTCCGTCCCAAAACGCTCTGCTTGCCGTTTCAAATCTTCCATCAATTGCGGACCCATAATCGAATCAGGATAGCCCGGAAAATTTTCAACATCGTTTGTAATCATCAATTGACCACCAGGGTCTTTGCCCGTATATAACACGGGTTGAAGCCCTGCCCGCGCTGCATAAATTGCGGCAGTGTAACCTGCGGGACCAGAACCAATAATTAAACATTTCAAAATTTGCATATATCAAATTCAATTAGTTGAAAAGATGGGACAGTTCAACAAGCTGTTGAACCAAAAAGCGCGCAAAGATAATAATATTTTGGGATTTTAATTTGATTTTTCGTTTGGTTTTATTTCCTTAGTACGGGACAAAAAAGGTGTAGAGCGAATGGAAACGCGGATGACGCGGGTTTTACAGATTTACACGGATTTTTTTTTGAATTTATGTTGAAAATCCAGCATAAATTCAAAAAAAATCCGTGTAAATCTGTAAAATCCGCGTCATCCGTGTTCCCATTAGTATCGTAATTTTTTTGTCCCTTACTGAGATTTATTTTCTAATTTTAATTAAAATATTCATTAACAAGCAGTTATACTTCTCAACCGTTTACTATTCGTCATTTTAACGCCTTTTTCGTGCATTTCGTTTAAAGCATTTTGCACATCGCCCGCGTTCAAATCAACGCCCCGACAGCCATCTTCAATCAACGCTACTTCATAACCCAATTCAAGCGCGTCCAAAGCAGTGTGTTTGACGCAATAATCCGTTGCCAAACCCATCACATACACTTTTGTAACCTTTTGAGATTGCAAATAATCGTGCATTTCCGTCGATTTCAAATGTCCATTATCGAAAAAACCACTGTATGAATCAATGTCAACATCCGTGCCTTTATGAATCACTTTATTGATTTTTTGCTTTTCTAAACCTTTGTGAATCAACGCGCCCATGCTATTTTGAACGCAATGAATCGGCCATAAAGTTTGTTTCATGCCTTTCCAATCCATAACTTGATATGGTTTGCGCCAAGGATGATTTGCCGCAAAACTGCTGTGGTTCGCAGGATGCCAATCTTGGGTTGCGACAACCACATCGAATTTGTCCATCAATACATTGGCAATTGGAATCACTGCATCGCCTTCCGCAACTTCCAACGCGCCACCAGGACAAAAATCATTCTGTAAATCAACTAATATTAAAGCCCTCACGATATAAAATTTTAAATAACTTGATTTTTAAAAAATATTTTAAGTAATGATGAATGATGAATGATGAATGATGAATGATGAATGATGAATGATGAATGATGAATGATTTATTTTACAATCAATTAATTATCAACACATTGTATATTCATCATTCATCATTCATCATTCATCATTCATCAAGAATTTTAGATTTCAAAATTAAATCCTTTTTGCAAATAATCATCATATTTCTGCTGGTCAAACCGATACATTTGTGCAGGTCGGTGCGCCACACCCCTCAACATTTTGTCTTCCGCCAAAATCCCCATTTTAAGAATTTTAGTACGGAAATTCCGCTTATTCAATTCTTTACCCAATATCGTTTCATATAATGTTTGCAATTGCGTCAGCGTAAAACATTCAGGCAAAAGTTCAAAACCAATCGGTTGATACCGCACTTTGCCGCGCAATCGGTCAATCGCCGTTTGCAAAATCACGGCATGGTCAAACGCCAAAACAGGCAATTCATCCAGCGCGTACCAGCGCACATCTTGCGCATCCGTGTCCGCACCCAATTGATGTTCCGCCAAATTGACCAAAGCAAAATACGCAACACTGACCACACGTCCGCGCGGGTCGCGTCCAGGCGTACCAAACGTGTACAGTTGCTCAATAAAAATATTTTCAACGCCCGTTTCCTCTTTCAATTCGCGCAATGCCGCCGCTTCCAAATCTTCATCCATATCCACAAAACCACCCGGCAATGCCCAATGATCTTGATACGGATTTTTAGCGCGCTGAATCAGCAACACTTTTAAACGCCCCGTTTCGTCCAAGCCGAAAATAATACAATCCACTGTCAACGACGGTCTTGGATATTCGTAAGTATAAGTCATATTTTTAATTTATAATAATTTGATTGATGCGAATTTAGTTTCAATAACATAGATTTCTTGTTCGCACTTTGGTTAGGTATTTGCATAAAAATCAGCCCATTGGCAAATGTAAAGTTTTTTTAACTGACAATCGGTATAAATACAATAAAAATTTATAACAACCTATTTTCATTATTTCATATTTTCACCGCCTTACGAGCATTCATTAATTGTAACTTTTTGATTTCCAATTGTTTTTCCAATCTTACAACCGTTGGTATTGAAGACAACATTGTTACATTTCTTAATGTATTTGCGCGTACAACATGAATATTCGGTTGCGAATAAACGAGTTTGCCTTTGACAAAAATCGGTTTTAGTAAATCAATGCCTGTCGGTAATACGCCATGGTTTGTCTCATCATATAAAATATCTGTTTCAATCGTTTTATCCGCTGCATAAACCCGTCGCACTTGCAAAATACCGGGATTACTCACTTTAATCGCATCTTCAGATAATTTAATTTTATAATCCCACTCGCCTTTTTCGTTGCGCAAAGCCGCCAATTTATACACGCCGCCCAATGCAGGCTGGTCATAAGCCGTCACTAATTTCGTCCCAACGCCCCAAATATCAATTTTTGCACCCCGTTTTTTCAATTTTTCAATCTCATATTCATCCAAATCGTTGCTCGCAACGATTTTTGCATTGGGATAACCTGCCTCATCTAATAATTTCCGAGCTGCAATACTCAATGCTGCCAAATCGCCCGAATCCAATCGAATGCCAAACGAATTGTTTTTAGTTTTCATATTGTTAACCGTTTGAATCGCCTTTTCAACCCCTTCAAGCGTGTTATAAGTGTCCACCAAAAACGTTAAATTATTCGGTAGGGCGTGTGCATATTGTTCAAAAGCAGTTTTTTCATCCTCAAAACTCATCACCCACGAATGCGCATGCGTACCGCGCACAGGAATTCCAAACAATTGACCCGCTAAAACGTTACTCGTAGCATGCACGCCGCCAATATACGCCGCTCGACTCGCCGTCAACGCGCCGTCAACGCCTTGTGCGCGCCGCAATCCAAATTCTAAAATCGTGTCATGCTGTGCCGCAGCAACGATGCGTGCCGCTTTCGTTGCAATTAATGTTGAAAAATTAATAATATTTAATAACGTTGTTTCCAATAGTTGCGCTTGCCAAATGGGTCCTTGAACGCGCAAAAGCGGCTCATTCGCAAAAACAACCGTCCCTTCGGGAATGGCATCTATATTGCATTGGAAATCCCAATTTTGTAGCAATTCTATAAAGGCTTCGTCAAAAAGCGGCTTGTTATCGGAACCGTTGAGGCTACGCAAATAATGAATTTCGTCCAACGAAAAATGAATGTTTTTTAAATATTCAATCGCTAATTCCAATCCGCAGGCAAGGGCATAATGCCCTTTGAAAGGATTTTTGCGAAAAAAAAGATGAAAAACAGCCTCTTTTTCGTGCATATTCTGCTTAAAATAACCGTAAGCCATCGTCAATTGATATAAATCGGTCAATAAACTGAGATTGGTTTTATAAATTTTATCAAACATTTGTTTGAAATTTAAAATATGAACGATATTGTTAACTAATTCTATGTTGGTACTTTAAAAATTAAAACCCGTGAAGAGAGAAAAAATAATTTTTTTGCAAAAAAATAAATTCATTGCTCTCTTTATGGGTTTTGATTTTTTAAAATTACTAAGATGATGCAAAGATATAACAACTTAGTTTAAAAAACAAACTAAGTTTGTAAAAATTTTCAAATTTTTTATTTTTTTTATGCAAACAACAACATTCTACCAAATTATTCGAGACAGGGAGCAATTAGAAGCCTTTGTGCGTTTCTTACCTGATTTGCAGGCAGACGAAGTTTATTACATCAGTTTGCTGGCGCGCAATAAGTGGGTCAAAACAACAGGTATTACAATTTCTTCAC